>JBBQCZ010000272.1:0-3780 GCA_038319215.1 Bacteroidales bacterium
TCAGCAACCGAAGCTCAAGCACCGAAGTAAGTGGTAAATGGTAAAAATGGTAAAAATAGTAAACAGTAAAAATGGTAAAAAGCTAATCTCAAGGCAAACGCGAAGCTTCCTTAGCCTTCGCCTTAGCCTTTTCCTTAAACAAACAATTAAAAATTAAAAAAATGAAAAAAACAATTTTATTATTCGCAATTATGGCAGCAATGACAAGTTATGTTTCTGCCCAATATGATGATACTGATTATACTGAAAAAGTATCATTTGGATTTAAGATAGGTGGAAACTTATCGAATGTATATGACGAAAATGGTGAAGAATTTAGAGCAGATGCTAAATTAGGTTTAGCCGGTGGTGTATTTTTAGAAATCCCGATTGGCGCATTTATGGGCGTTCATCCAGAATTTCTATTTTCACAAAAAGGCTTTAAGGCTACAGGCAGTCTTTTAGGTTCTACTTACACATTTACTAGAACAACAAATTACATTGATGTTCCAATTTATTTTGCAATAAAACCAATAGAATATGTAACAATTTTAGCAGGTCCTCAATATTCATACCTACTAAAACAAACTGATGTTTTTGAAAGCACTCTGTTTAGCTATGACCAAGAACAAGAATTTGAAAATGATGAAATCAGGAAAAACATCCTAGGTTTAAGTATCGGCGCAGACATCAATGTAGGTCATGTAGTTGTAGGCTTAAGAGCAAATTACGATTTACAGAAAAATAACGGTGATGGAAGCTCAACAACACCACGCTACAAAAATGCCTGGTATCAAGCAACAATAGGTTACAGATTTTAAATAAATAAAATATGAAAAAAATAATGATAATTCTTGCAATTGTATCGGTTATAATTGCAGGAGCGATAAGCACAGGATGTGATTCGGCACAACAAAACATTTTGGATGCAGAACAAAAAGTAAGAGAAGCAAACGAAAATCTTGCAACAAAAAGGCAGCAAGCTCGTGACGAGGCTCATAAAGTAAAAATGGCGGCCGAATGGGAGCAATATAAAGCAGAATGCGAATTAGTTATAGATTCCAACGAGAGGCAAATTGAAGAACTCGAAATAGCAGTTGCCAACAACAAAAAAGGTTATACTGCCGCACAAATAGCCCGAATTAATTCTCTTAAAACCGAGAATGAACAGATTAAACTTAGAATCCAAGAATATGAAACAGATCCATCATCATGGGAGTTGTTCAAAACCGAGCTAAAACATGACATGGACAAGCTTGCTGAAGCATTTAAAGATCTTACTGTAAATAATACAAATTAAAACTATTATCATTCTTAAAATAAGGGGTCTGATTATATCAGGCTCCTTATTTATTTTATAGATTAACTCATAAAAATTACTGTGATTTAAAAAAATTAAAAACCGGCATAACTTTGTAAGTCACAGATATTGTAATTATAAAACAGTTTGCAGTTTGTGAGATCCCCGAAATATCGAAACATCGCAGCATAGAGCTGATTAGCTTTGTTTCTACGTCGCTTCTATGTCTTGCGCCGAGAACTTCGTCGTTGAACTATGCATATTTCCAATCTTTACTAAGTCTGCCAACTGTTTGCGGATTTAAGGGATTCTTAAAACATGTAACTTTAAAATGTAATTGTGTAACAGTTTCGGATTGGAATAAACGGATATTTGTAAACAAAAATAACAACAGTTTAAATATTATAAAATGAATACTACAGAAATAAAAGGAAATTGGAACGAACTAAAAGGCAAATTAAAGCAAAAATTTGCAACGTTAACTGACGACGATTTGTTGTTTGAAGAAGGCAAGCAAGACGAATTATATGGAAAATTGCAGATTAAGCTTGGCAAAACAAAAGAAGAATTTGATAAAATAATTTCTGAATTATAATACAACTAATAAAAAAAAACAATTATGAACAATCTACTTTATTTAATCGCAATAATCTTAATCGTTCTTTGGGCTGTAGGATACTTTGCATACAGTGCCGGTTCGATAATACACATTCTGCTAGTACTTGCACTAATCGCAGTCTTGCTAAGAATAATAAAAGGAAAATCATACAAGGAATAAAACAAAAGGTTTGTTCAATTTAAGGCTTACTTAATTCGATGATTTAATTTGCCACTAATTGTTTCGACCTTTAAAAAAGTCAAAAAGAACAAGTATTAATTATAACAAAAAAAAAGAATTATGGACACAGGAAAAATTTTATTAGGAGTTTTGGCAGGTGCAGCCGTAGGCGCAACCTTAGGAATCTTATTTGCTCCAGCAAAGGGTTCAGACACCAGAAAAAAAATCGCAAAGAAAAGCGAAGATTACAAAGATGCAGTAAAAGAAAAATTCAACGAATTCGTTGACAATGTTTCTGAAAAGTATGAAAACGCAAAAGATGGAATCTCTGATTTTGTTGACAAAGGCCACAAAAAAGCTGAAGAAGTTAAAAAGTAACCGTCAAATAACACTTTGCCAAAATACCCTATCATTATGATTATAAAAGGTTTGTATAAGCTTAAAATGTACAACTTAAGTAATACAATGACAGGGTTTTCGGGCATCGGCAACCAACTTTAAATCCAAAAGAAAGACCAGATGTTTATTCCAAACTCAAGTTCTTTTTTCTAAGATAATAGTCGGCGATAAGATAAAACTCGATTTGAATTACTGTCAATGAATTGATTTTTGTGACAACAACAACAACAACAACAACAACAACAACAACAACAACAGAAAGCAATTCAGACACAAATGAATTGGGAGTACAAATTTTAAATAATTAAAAGAAAATTATGGAAGAAAATCCAAAACAATTTGAAAAACTGATAGAAAGTGCAAAAGATTACGGTCTAACCAGCGTAGTGTTGGTAAAGCTAAAAGCCATTGATAAATCATCAGATGTTTTGTCAACTGCATTTTCAAACTCTATTGGTCCAGCAATTATCTGTTTTGTTGCGCTGTTTGCAAACCTAGGTTTGGCATTTTGGCTCGGCGAGGTGCTTGGGTCAATGAATGCAGGTTTCTTTATCATTGCAGGTTTTTATCTTGTCCTAGCACTTTTTATCCACATTTTTCTACGTAAATGGATAAAAAAGATTTCGCAAAATTTGATAATTAAAAATGTGCTAAAATAAAATACTATGCAAAACATTAACACATCAGAACAATTAAAGGCAGCTATTCAGATACTGGAAGCTGAACAATATGAAAAAGGAATATTGTTAAAAGCAGAAATAGCTGAATCGTTTGAAAGGTTTAATCCCTTAAATCTCTTATCAATTTCATTAGAAGACAGCAAGGCAGCTCCAATTCTTATTGATAAAATGCTAAACTCAACAATCCGGATTTTTACAGGATATATTGCCGACAAGATTTCAGGTGGAGAAAATGGAAGCGTTTTTCGCAAAATTTCCGGGAGCCTTCTAAAGTCAGGCTTATCAAGCATTCTCTCTAACAATTCGGATACATTTAAATCAATTAGTCAATACATTTATTCAAACGTATTCAAAAAGCGTGACTAAGATGAAGCCAATAAATATTGATAAAGTTGTGAAATTGCCAGTTTATGCAAAACTTACAATAATTCTTATTGGAATTATTGCCCTGTTAACGATTTTATATATAGCGGCAGACATTATTATTCCTATAGTTTTTGCTCTGATAATCGCAATTTTATTGCACCCGGTTGTTAAATTTTTGGGGAAACATAAGTTTAACAGAGTTTTAGCCATAATCATTACACTTACAGTAACAATACTACTTATTTCGGGAGTTCTACTTTTTCTCATTTCTCAGGCAA
>JBBQCZ010000273.1:0-3712 GCA_038319215.1 Bacteroidales bacterium
AATTAACACGGCACTAAAAAAATATTCAATACTTATTTCCTTTCTGAAATGCTCATTCTTAAAAATATCAACAGCAAGCTGATGCCCCGAAACAATAAGGTTGTATGAAATGTAAAGCAATGCAAGTGGGATATAGAAGAATCCACCAATACAAGCCGCTGTAGAAAGGAAAAAGAAAAACAAGTCCATTCGTTTTTCCTTTTTAAGATTTGCTGGCTTTTCTAGTTTGTAATAAATCTGGATGCCTAAAAATAAAGCACTAATTGTAAGGATAACATTTTGAACAATAGGATTGAATAAAGCGCAAACCATCAAACCACACAATAAAGGCATGAAAATTTTATGCTTCCAAGATGATTTTTTTACTTTTTCGGATTCTTCCGACTTTGGTTTTGTTTTTTGTTGACTATTACTGTCGTAGTTTGATTTTGATGCAGTTTGTTGACGGTGTAATTGTCTGTCAAAATTTCGCTTGATTGTTTCGTAAGCAATAGAAACTTTTTCGGCAACATATCCATTGGATTTTATACTATATGCAATGCTGATTATGTCATAAGCAACTTTGTGTTTTTGATGTGGCTCGTTGTTTACTGTTGCGGCAAGAGAACGAACTACATTTGCAACTTGATTCCTAACATCCTGAAAATTATCAGAAAGCGAATTTAATTTTGGTGGGTCTGCAAGTTCATAGATTTCTTTGTCTAAAGAAAGAAAATTAGAGTAAATGTATTTGCTGCCTCCTTTTTCAATTTCTTTTTCTATTATTTCAATTTGATTCGTTCTTCTGATCCATGAAGCAATAATTTGACTTTCTGCATCTGCCTCCTTTTGTTTATGGATTTTTGTTAAATCATCTTCGTAATTTTTTTTAATTGTGTAGTAACCTTTTGTGATTGTTTGCTTTGTCAATGCGTCAATTGACAGCCCATAAGCTATATCAATGATTTTAAAGGCTGGTTCATAGAGATTGAAAGGGTCATTATTAATATCTCTCGCAAGATTTCGAATTGACAATGCTAATTGGTTTCGTAAACTCTGAAAATATGAAGGAAGAATATTGACCAATGGGACATTTACCTTTTCAATTATCAATTTGTCAAGACCACTGAAATTTTCATTAATGAATGGACTTTTATTATTTGAAATATCATCGATAATCTTGTTAATTTCAGTATCAATCTCCTTGATGTATGCGTAAGTTGAATTATAGCACTTTTCGAAAAATGCTCCGTTTGTAATTGGCTTTACAGATAAAATTTTTGCAACTGCAGTCTGATTACATCGTTTAAAGTTTTGCAAAAGAAGTCTATCGTATTGCTCTGCATAGAATTGGCTTATGAAATCAAGAAATTCTGGGAGTTTATAAATGCTTTCAACCTGATAATTTTCAAAGAAATCTAATTTGCCTTTTGTTAGAAATTGGTTTAAATATTTATGCTGATAAATAAAAAAGTGAAACTCTTTTTTATTTCGATTATCTAGCTCATCAATTACCCTCAGACAATCTCCCTTACTTATTTCAATACCCTCATATATGATAGTTGAAGAATCGCTCAATTCAATTTCAGCAAATAGTTTCCGTTTCGCTTTGCTGATCGTTGTGCCATTTGCATCAGAAAGTTTTTCTGGTGTAATTTCTAAAAGGTCAAATGGATTAATATAGCGCATCCAGATAGAATGTTTTGTTAGTTAAAAATTTGGTCTTTTATATTGCTGCTACATAGGATTGTGGCCTAAGGCACAAAAAAACCTGTCAACTGTGGGTTGACAAAAATCTACTTTAATTGAACGTCCGATTTTTATGGCAGTCGTTCCAATTTTTCTTTCTATTCTGTCAAAAAATGTTCTTCTGTCATGTCTCAAAGTGGTGCTGTCCTTTTTTTTTAGGCTTGTTGGTAACGTCTCGCAAATACACGCAGGGCGGGAGTTTCCCGATAAACTTCCTACGAGAGTTGCACTTTAAATACTAATTTCTTGTCAACGAAACACCGCTGCCCGACTTGCGGGTATTTTGCTATTATCGCCAGTCCTTTTTCCAATCTGAAAGTCCAATAAACTTTTAAATAGGTTTTCAATTTTGTCTTTATAATTTAATCGAGTACTTCCTTTCTCTTTGTTTGAAAGCTTCACCTCCGCCTTCAAGTATATCACAGACATGTTCTCTTATTCCTTGACTCAATAGAATTGATTTTATTCTTTCATTTTTTGGGAAAGAATGTTCCAATGCACCATTAACATACTCAAAACGATATCTACCTGATTCCGATTTTGTTTCTTGACCTTGTTGATTTGCGACAATGATATTCTCAGCATCAGTTGCGACAACAAGATTTGCATTGTGAGATACAATAATAATCTGCCTATCTTTTTTCTTTTCCTTAATCATTTTGCATAACAAATCATAAATGGTACGATTGTCCAAATTGTCCTCAGGTTGGTCAATTAAAATTGGGTATTCTGATGAACTTATTTCCAGAAATAGGATTAAAAGAACAGTTCCTTTTTTACCAGGGGACATGCTTAAGAGATTGTCGCCATTGTAAGTAACTGAGTAATCAATTTCAAACGAATCCTTTATTAAACCCCTTAATACATCCTCAATTGAAACTTTTGTTTTTAATGGAATAAATTCATCCTTGCTATAAAAAAGTTTATCGTCTATAACTCTGAGTGGTTTTTCAAATAATTTCGGAACTGTCTCAAAATTAACAATTGTACCATTAAATAAGGTTCTTAAGTAATGGGAACTACTTATCAAGGTTTTATTCGCTTGTTCGAATAAAGGAAAATTCTCTATTTTATAAATTAGAGAAGATTTTAACTCAATATCCGCACCAATATGTTTTCGTGTTTCATTTACCCTTTTCTCAATTTGTTGATAGAGTTCAAAGCGAATTACTAATAATGCAGCTGTCTGTTTCCTTATATTTGTGTACTCTTCTAATAAACTTTTTAGTTGCATTTCAAGAGCAATTGCATTTTGCAATTTTATTTTTTCACTCTCTAGTTGCACGGTCAGTTTTTGTAGTTCTTTTTGACCAGAAACTTTAATCAGAAATGGTTCGAGTTTTTTAGAATTTTCAGCGAGTTTCTTAATTATTTCAGCTCTGTTCTTATTCAGCTCAAGTTTTTCTAATTCTGCCTTAAAATTGGCAATCAGAGTATCAAAATCGGATTCAAGTTTTGTTTTTATTGCCTTTATCTCAATAGGCAATTCACCCAATTCATCCAATAATCTATCGAACTGACCTTTAAGATAGATTTGACTATTTTCCTGTGTTTTACCCAGAAAATTTGACTTCGAAGATTGAATCTCAGTTAAGACCTTATTTAATATTGATTGCTTTAAATCTAAATTAATTAGTCCAGCTTCATTGAGAGATTTCTCAGCCAATAATTTATTGTATTCTGTAAATTCACTTTCTGATAAATTGGAAGCTTTTTGCCCTTTTAATATTTCCGTTTCAATATTCTTAATAGAAATTTTAATTTTTTCAGAATTACCCGTATCCTTTGATTTTTGTTGAACTGCAAGAGCATTTGATCTTACTTTTAAGTACTCATTTAGTAATCTTTCAGTTTCAGAAGTAGTATCTGCTATTGACTTGTTTGTATCTTCATAGAATTTTCTAAATGGCGTATCTTGTAGTAGGATGTTCTTAACTAATATATTTAGTTCCTCTTTATTATTTTTTTCAACAAGATAATTAAT
>JBBQCZ010000274.1:0-3708 GCA_038319215.1 Bacteroidales bacterium
CCAAATGAACTTTTATTTCAGCCCAAAGTCATCTTTGGTATAATGCCGATGCATATGGTACATTCCGTGAAACGGAAGAAATAAACAGTACAATTAGACGAAGTCGACATTGGACTGAATTATTTCTGCAATCGGTATTACAATAAACACAAGTCCCGCATGCGTGAAATGTTCAATTTGATTGCATTTGATGGAGGGGCAAAAGATAAAAGGAGGTGATGGAAAGTTGAAATATTCCAATCATAATATATTAATAATATACGAAACAACTTTAAATTCAACTGAATATTATAATTGATGCAATTGCTCTAAATTATTATTCAGTTGTCTTTTTTAAGTTGTCTGATTTAAATTTATAAAAAATATACGTTGTAATGATATAGATAAATCTATATTATTGCGATATATTTGGATGTTATTGTAGATATATCTATATTTGCTGAAAATTTACAGAATATGTATAATGAACTTTATGAACAATCGGGTAGCGATATTATCCGACAGTTGGGAAAACGATACAGTGACTATCGTAAACGGATGGGATACACTCAAAAGGAAGTCTCGGAAAAATCTGGTCTGAGTGTATTTACAATCAGTTCTTTCGAAAATGGTTCTTCTACCGGAGTTACTTTATCTTCGTTTATCAAATTGCTACGAGCCATTGATAGTCTTGACGAAATTGAGAAATTATTACCGGAACTTCCTGAAAGTCCTCGTGCATTATTTAAAAAACAGCAAAAAGAAAAGTAATTATGGAAACGAATGTCGTAATGGTAAAACTATGGGGGACGTCGGTGGGCTATCTCTCTTGGGATAAAAAAACGAATGTAGCAGTTTTTGAATATGAGCCAAGCTTTATGGAGAAAGGGTTGGATATTGCTCCACTCACTATGTCTGTCAATTCTCCCCGCAGCAAGAAGCATATACCCTGGACGGGTGATAAGGATAAATTGTATATGGGACTTCCACCAATGATTGCTGATTCACTCCCAGACAAATGGGGACACTCCCTTTTTAGGGCATGGTTGCGGGATAATCATATTCCGACAAAGAAAGTAAATCCGGTGGATCATCTTTCGTTTATTGGTAGTCGTACAATGGGTGCACTTGAATATGAACCGGCACAGAAATTAGGTGACGACTCTGTTTTTTCGGTAGATATTGAACACCTCTATGCATTTGCCAAACAGGTATTGAATGAGAGAGAAACAACAGTGCTCAACGCGCAAAACTCAATTTTGTGGCAGGATTTGATCAAAGTTAGTTCTTCCCCCGGAGGTAAACGACCTAAAGCAATTGTGGCGGTAAATAAATCTACAGGCGAAGTAATTCCCGGACAGGGAAACATCCCTGAAGGTTTTGAACATTTTATTCTTAAGTATGATGATAATTCATCCTATCCATTAGCCAAGTTGGAATATGTATATTACCAAATGGCTTTGGCTGCGGGAATAAATATGATGCCGTCCGAATTACGTTCATGCGGAAATGTGACTCATTTTCTTACCCGTCGGTTTGATCGAATTGGAAATGACAGGATACATACTCAGACATTAGCTGCCATGTCTCCCGGAAGCGATAGCTACGAAGATTTATTTGCTGTAATACGTAGGCTTAACTTACCTTATGAGGACAGCCGACAACAATATTTACGGCTTGTATTTAATGTGCTTGCACGTAATGTGGATGACCATTCAAAAAACTTCAGCTTTTGTATGACTTCTGATGGCTTGTGGCGTCTGTCTCCGGCTTATGACTTGACCTATGGCGTTGATCTTTCAGCTCCTGCATATATGAACAAACATTCTATTTCTATTAATGGCAAAACTGAGGGTATAACTCGCGAAGAATTGGAGGCTATTGCTCAGCGGAATGATATTCAAGATTATAAGTCTTTGATTGATATGGTAAGTACTGCTATTGCTAAATTTAAAGAATATGCGAAGGAATTGAATATCGACCAACATTTAATTGATAGTATTGAGTCTGATTTCGTCAGGGTATAATTAGAATATAATCATATTCCAGTGTATCAAACTTTGCACAAAACGACGAAAAACAATTTAATCTTCGTCGTTTTGTGCAATTTTCTGTTAAGTATATACGGAAAAGGCTTGTTTTATAAAGTCACACATTAAATTAATATTACAGGAAGATTATCCCACAGTCTTTTTCATTCCTATCTGAATTCCGCTTCCAAATTTCTCCTTTAAAATATGCATATCATTACTTACTTTCAAATCAAGTATTTTGGCATAATGCTGAGTTGTGTGCAGATTTTTATGTCCAAGCATTTTGGAAACACTCTCGCGAATGAAGATGGGCAGAAGTCCATCAATATTGGTTTTTGTTCTCTTTACGAAAAAGAGAATGGATAGTTTTGTGTTCATTGTGGTAACCTATAAAAAGTTTCAAAAATACATACTTTTTAATTTCCAATCAAAGATGTTCAAGGATTGAACTACTTGATAATAAACACTTTTAGTCAAAATTCGGTGGAGATAATGTTTTTGTTTTTCAAGTCCACCGAATTCAGCACCTACAGATTGATAGATATTGAATGTTTTGCGAACTGTCAAAAACATAAAAACCTGTAAATCATTGATTTTACAGGTTTTTGATTGTTATTGAAATCTTTATTGCGGAGAGAAAGGGATTCGAACCCCCGGTACCCTTTTGGAGTACACACGCTTTCCAAGCGTGCCTCTTAAACCACTCGAGCATCTCTCCGTATTTTTGAATTGCAAAAGTATAAAAATAAACTGGATAATAAAATTGAAAAATGAAGAAATGTAAGAATGAAGAAATTAAATATTGAACAGAGTTTTCGCGTTATTGGTAGTAATTTCGTCAATGTATTCCAATGTGCAGTTGCTAATTTCAGCTAATTTCTTTGCTACGAGTAATGTATAAGCACTTTCATTCCGTTTGCCGCGGTGAGGGGCCGGAGTAAGATAGGGCGAATCGGTTTCAAGAAGAATGTGTTGTAAATTAATTTCACGAATTACATCTGCTAATCCGGAGTTTTTAAAAGTTACAATCCCGTTTATTCCCAAAAAGAATCCTCCAAAATCAAGAATTTTCTTTGCTTCGTCAATTGACCCGGTAAAACTGTGGAAAACGCCTTTCAGCCCAGAGTTTTTATAAGGTGCAAGTGCTTCCATAGTTTCAGGAAATGAATCTCGAACGTGAATTATAATCGGTAATTTGTATTTCAACGCCCAGTCGATTTGCTGTTTGAAAACAATGATTTGTTGATCCAAAAAAGTTTTATCCCAATATAAATCGATGCCAATTTCACCCAAGGCAATCCAATTCCTTCGTTTTAATTCAGATTCAATAAGCGCAAGTTCTTCCTGATAATTTTCCTTTACGCTTGTTGGATGCAAACCAATTGCAGCATAACAATATCCCGGATATTCTGCTTCCAATGCAAGCATTTGAGGCAATGTGCCACTGTCGCAATTTGGCAAAATGATATGAGTCACACCGGCATCTTTAGCCCTCTGGAGGGTTTCGGTACGATCAGCATCGAAATCTTCGGAATAAATATGTTAATGAGTTTCAATCATGCTGCCCCCTAACCCCCTAAAGGGGGAATATTAATAATAGTGTATCAATGTTGTTAAGTTAAGGATCTTCATTGAATGGAATCTTTGTGAACCTTAGTGCTTTTGTGACTTAGTGGCTGTTATTTTTTTTGCCACA
>JBBQCZ010000275.1:0-3694 GCA_038319215.1 Bacteroidales bacterium
CTGTTGTTGATAGTAGGCAGGCGTATAGAAATCTCATATGAGTGTTCGTTGATGAATTTCTGCATATCCAAAAAAATTTTAGAACTCTATATGAGTTCTTTTTTTTATAATTTATCGCTCTGTCAATTATGCCCTAAATACCGTTTTAGAACGAAAAAACGAACTTCCATCTTCCAGACCCGTCACCAGGTCCAAAAGAGGAAGTTCGTTTAATTTAAGTCTTAGTTTAACTCGCTTTCAGCATCCCAACTTCCGTTGGTGTACTTGGTTACGAATTTGAATCTTACCATGATCATTAAACCAAGTATTTGCATCCCGAATATAAGGATAATAATTTTTTTCTGCATACTCGTACATTGCGTAAACAATTTTATATCTTTCTTCACTCCTTAATCTTAATTCTTCAAAAACTGCTATCATTTTCTCCTCCAACAACTTCATTTTAATTATTCAATTAATGAAAATGCAACATATCTAGCAACTTATTATAAAGATTTGTTATCGGTTATTAGACTAGCTAATTTCTCAGCAATTGATTTAGCCATTACTGGAGGTACTGCATTCCCAACTTGTTGGTATTGCTGATCTTTGGTACCACAAAAAACAAAGCTGTCAGGAAAAGTTTGTAATCTTGCTGCTTCTCGTACACTTATTGCCCTATCTTTTGTAGGATGAATCCACATGGATTTTCGAACATTAACAACTGTTCCACAAGGTAAATTATAAGCTAGTCTCAAATAAATAGTGTTCTGAGTACGTGAAGCATCTGAGTAGGTGTTCACTTTTAAGCTACTATCTAATGAATGAAAATTTTCGCCTTGCTTTATTGTTCGAAACCGCTCCATTGCAGTTTCAGAAGTCTTTGTTATGACATGATTATAAAGTATTGATGAATCTCTTAATTTTCGAGTCAGTCCATCAACATTAATTTTTGATAACACGATTCCTACATCTTGGCTTAAATCATGAACAGGATTAATATTCTCCAAGTCACCAATAGCATCTCTTACAGTATGATAGTCTTCTTCATCAAAACTACCTTCAGGAAATGTAATAATAGGTGCAATATCTTTCTTAATACCCATAAGCACAAAACGCATTCGCTTTTGTGGAGCACCATATTTTGTTGCACAAAGAATCTCACTGTTGATAGCATATCCATTTTCCTCTGAACCTAACATGCTCTTAAGAAAATCATATACACCATATGAACTAACAGTTGCGTAAACCCCATTCACATTTGAATATTTCTCAACTATAAGATTTTGATCTATGATTTCTAATGATCTTCCTAACATTCTTTGAAACATAATAGCTGGCTCAATTTTAATTATTAACTCCTCTTCATTAATCCGCTCGTTAAAGTAATCAGAAAAAGCATTAAATGCTACTCTATTTTTTATATTAATTATGTTTCCTTCAAAAACTGTCGTTTCAAGCTGTTCGTTGATTATTTTTTCAATCTTCAACTTATGTTTTAGTAATGTTTTTTTTAATTTAGTATTATTTCTTGCCAGTTTATAAATAATATTGAATTCCTTATAATTTGCTTCTTTCCATAAATGTTCTAAAATTAATTCTTTATTCATAAGAATATGCAAAATACCATCAAAAGCAAACGTATCATCCAAGAGATGAATTGTTGTTGTCTTTATTGGAATTTGATACTTTTTTATCATTTCCTCATCACCCTTTTCCATATAAAAACGGTGTACATCAGATTTCAACATACTCACATTTTCCATTACAAATGCTTTTGGTTGTAATTCAATAACTGCACGGATATATTGCTTCACTAAAATATTATTTTGACTAATTGCATGGTTTTTCTGCCTGTTTGCGTTTGAAAATCCTTGGCAAGGTGGTCCGCCAATCACAATGTCTATATTTCCGTGCTTTTTTATTATTTCACCATAATCTGCACTACAAACATCACCTCTTACATCGACGTAAGGATGATTTTTTTTATATGTTTTTTGCATATTGGGATTATTTTCAAATGCTACCTTAATATTATATTTATTAGTTTGATTAAACCCTAAACTTAATCCACCAGCTCCAGCAAATAAATCTACTATGCTATACTTTTCCATTTACCTTAATGTCTCCTCTATAATTTAAAACCATTGGCTTTTGCATCATCCACTAAAGAAAGAAGTGATATGCTTTGAAATGCGCTTGGAAATTGATTAGGAATCTTTACAGCATAACTTAATGCTTTTATTTGATCCGCGGAAACACTAACTTTCTTGTTTCTAATAAACGACTCAATCTTCTTCCAAAACTCTGCTCCTAATTCTAAGACTTTCTTTTGTGCTTCTACTTCAGATATGATTTTTTGATCTTTTTTTGCGTCTCGCTCTTTAACTTTTTTCTCGTCACTTCCAATAAGAACTCTTACTAGATCATGATTTAGCTTAATTGAACAGTTTTTCACTTGTTCCCAGCATGCCTCTCTTTTACACCACTGTGTAACATTTATTGTACCACGCTTGAGATCCGTAATTGTTCTGAAAACAAATTCCGTAATTTTCACAAGCTCATTTGTAATCATATCAGGTATTTGTTGTCGATTCCATATTACTTGCAAATCTAATTCCGATTCTTTAAATTGCAATTTAACTAATCGATGAAATAGAGCAACAGAATAAGTTACAATGTTGGCTCGATAACCTTGTTCAAACCAAGGTTGATGTGTAACAACCCATTCTGTGTGTTTAAAAAGTAATGCTATTGCAATTGAATCTTTAAAATATTTTTCATTAAATTGGGCTTCAGATTTGCTCCAACTTTCATCTGTACTCTCAGCAAAGCGCATAAAATTTGTTTGGGCACCTTTACTTACAACATGAGGAAGACCTGCCCAAGAATTTCTGAACTTAGCAATATCAGTTTTGGTAATCATCTGTTTTTTAGGATTTTGAGCCGCAAATTTATCCTTTTGAGATTTTGTCATATGCATCTGCGATTGCATATATTGCCCACGTGCACGTTCATAAAACCACTTAGTTTCAAATTGGGCACCACCAAAAGCCGGGGCAAACGTCCTTCGAGAAATTTGTTCCATGCGAATATGGAAAGGATGTGTTGCAAAGAAATCCGCATCACTAACTTTGTTTTGGCTGTTGGACGATCTGGAGATATTACGAATTAGCTCGCTGGTTTTATCAGGATCAGAATCGACTTCAGTCAGTTTCATTTGCACATAAATTTGGCTCAAATCAGCATTATCACGATAGCGTGCATTAGATAGGGATGCTGTAGTTTGGCCACCATTGATAATTTGAAAATCCTTTGCATAAATAATCATTCGACCAAGTTCAGATTCCCTGAATTTCAAACTTTTAGCTGTAGCAGAAACACCATTGTTATATGAGAAGAAATTTTTAGGAATACGTAAAATTGTTTCTCTAATTTTTTTATTTACTGCCACTTTGGTAGAAAGAAAAGATCTTACGTTCCCCTCTAAAAGTTGACTACCGTAATAATCATAAATATCTGCAAGAGCACTACCGGGTATTATACACAAGAAGCTCTTGTAATCATCATTGTTGACATTGCTTGCCTCCAAATACGGAATACCAAGTCCAGAAGTATAAGATGTAAAATCAATTTCAATATCTTGTCGACCAAGTTCAGAGCAACAAACTCGATATATACGATCTATGTCCCATATTTGACATTCAATAGGTAT
>JBBQCZ010000276.1:0-3565 GCA_038319215.1 Bacteroidales bacterium
CACCGAAGATATTAAGCAAAATCATCAAAAAAACACCGAAAGACAGAAATAAAACACCAAAAAGACCGATAAAACAGCAAAGCAGAGCGAAAAAACCGTAAAACGCCAGTAAATAGAGAGAAAAACCACCGAATTACAAAATAAGAACCCCAAAATAAAGCATTTTTTTAGCAGCAAAAAAAACCAAAACAACCACCGCAAAAAAAGACATAAAATCCTCTTAAAAGCAGTTGGAATGAGAGGTGTAGTTTAAAAAGTTAAAGCCTTGCAGGGCGTTACTGTGCAAGGTTTTAAGATGGGTTTTTTTAGAGTGTTGATAAGTTTTCATATTGTATCTTTTATAAGTAGTATTAACAATGTATACAACCCAATTTGAATACTACCAATTACGAGGTATTTTTATCTTCTTCAGATATTTTTTTTTGTCATATTTTAATAATTCTTTTAATACCTTGTATGACGACTCTGTTGTTATTGTACCAGAAGGAAATAAACGCCAATAGCTTTTATTTTTCTTGACAATAAATACATAAAAATCCTGACATGACAAATAAGGATGTGTTTCTGGGTTTGTAATTGTACAAAAAACGTATTCGTGATTAATTTTTAGAATTTTATATTTTAATTCTTTTGTCTTTTGCAATTCTTTATTTAAAAAGTATTGTGTAATAATTGAATCTTTAGAAACTTCAAGTATAGTATATGATGAACTTCCACCTAATCCTTTAGTTTCTTGAATATACAGACCTGTTATTTTTTCTAATTGGCAAAATCCGAAACCTGAAACAAATAAAAATATAAGCGTTGTCAAAAATGTTTTATATCTCATAATATTTATTTTGTAATGGCTTCAAATAGCTGATTTTGACTGTTTGTCCTTGCATTGATTGTTGCATCAGTATCCACCTGGTCTGTCGTTACAGAGGTTCCTAAATTTATAGAATTGTTTCCAACACCTTCGCTACCAAGTATAAGTTTTTCGTTAATATCTAATTGTTCAGAGTGCGGAAGATTTTGTCTTGGCATTTGAAAAAGAACTAAATCTGCAGATCTACGATTCTCACAATATACCATAATGCTTTCGTCTGAAAAGTTTTCAGCTCCATATCCATTCCCAGTATTAGCTTCCCAAATGTTACTTTTATCCTGATCTTGATTAAGGCGAAAATATAAATCTATACCATCAGTATTATATTTGTATTCATCTCCAGAGTTAAGCGCATTTATAAGTTTTACGTGCTCTCTACTTGGAATAGCATATTTCCCAGCCATAAGTACTCTTTGTGAGTTTGTATATGGAGCTGCTGGTATACCTTGAATTAAAATTATTTCATCACTAGCTATTGCTTTGTAAAGAGCTCTAGCATCTTTTTTCTGAGTCCTATTCAAATCATCGCTTCTCATCGCTAATATAAGATCTTTTTTAGAAGGGCGATTATGTATTAAACCTAGTTGGTTTATTAAATATTGAGATGTATTATTGCCTCCAACTTTGCTTATTATCATTTGTCCCGTTTCCCACGTACTATACCAGTCCGTTGGTACTAAATGTTTTCCCTCTTTGTCAACATAATATATTGGATTTCCAGCTCCAAAGTTATATGGGCTTAAATATGGATATGCAATGTCTAACGGATCGCAGGTCATCCACCTCCCAATCCTTGCATCGTAAAGCCTTGCGCCAAAATCATAAGTAGAACCTGTCTGCCCATTCCATTCGTCATCTTTCTCTTTGCCGTTAAACCCGAATCTATATTCTCTATTCATAACCTTCTATTCCAATTAGTTGTTGAATAAAAATTGTGCCTGTAGTTACTCGTTGTTCAACGGGAACTTCGTAAATTACTTCCTGAGAATTTAAATATGTTTGTTCTTTGTAGATAAGGCCAGTATGTATTGCATATATTTCGCAGGCCAGATTTTTATGAATAAGCGACGATGATGAATCTTGCATTACTGTTAGACAGGAGTCGAATGCGTAATCTCCAATTTGGTGAAATTTATTTGCAGATGAAATCCAGTAATCTTGACTTTCGTTTTCATTGAAAATGTTGCCGTTCCATGTGGATTCCTCTCTAACGGGAAAGCGAATCTTTACAAATCTTAAGTTTTCTTCTACTTTTTCTGCTGTGTTGTCGGTTACTTTTGCTTCCCATACCGAGTGAATTAGCCAATTGCCATTTTCATTAGTTCGTGTGTATCTTTCAATTCGGTATGCTGTGTCGCCTTCATTATCTATAAGCGGAATATCAACAATTTCTTTAAGATAGTAAATGGTAGTGTCGTAATAATTTGAAGGTTTGTCTATTGTAATTTGGGTAACTTTGTAAATTAGAGCATGCCCAGTTTCTAAAGGAAAATAATCCCTTCCCGTAAAAACAATAGGATTGTTTTGGTTTTCATCGGTACATGAAAAAAATGCAAATATAATTGTCAAAAATATGTAAACCAATTTTTTACTCATTAAGCAAATTTACAAAAAGATTTTGAATAATACGATGTCTGTTTGATAATAATGCAGGACAAACTTAATACTTGTGCATAAATAAAATTTACTGGTAAATATGGCAATAAGAAAAAGACAAAAATTTTAAATTTAGCTAACCACTTGTAAAACGTCACGTTGCAGTTTTTTTACCCTTTCTCAATACTATTACCCTTTTATCATCACAAAAAATATTTTCATATTCATATTTTTCTGAAATAAATTTTAGTGTATTTGCATGATAAAAGCAAACATGTGTTGGGTCTTTAAGATAGTACCAATCTGGGAATTTATTTAAATCTGTCCAAAATTCGGTCATTATTGCAAGTATCCCTCCTGGTTTTAAGATTTTGTCGATGTTTACAAGTTCTGTTTTAGGCGAATAAAAATGCTCAAAACATTCAGTTGCAAAAATGAAGTCGTATTGTATATTTGATTCTTTTTCAGGGAAAAAATATGGGTCATAATAATCACACTTAATTCCTTTAAGTTCAATTAGTTTTGAAAGTGTTGGTCCAGGTCCACAGCCATAATCTAAACCTCGCATGTTTTTATTTATGTATTCTGCTGCTGGTTCAATCACTTGATTTAAAAAATCCACATATCCTTTGTCTTCAATAGTATTTATATGATTTTCGTATCGCAACCGCTCATCTTTTGGTGATAAAACTAATTCTTGGTTTAAGAAAATCAAATCACAAGTGCTACAATGATAGTAATCCCTGTTGTGTGCAGAACGAATTTTATCATTTGATTCAGAATTACAAAGAATACATTGCATAAAATAAAAATTTATACAAAATTAAAAAATGTAAGATTACTTTCACAAAGAGTGAATCTTTTTTCAAATTGGGCTATCCACTAAAAAGAATATGAAATTCCAATCCTTGCCATTGTATAGTAGAAAGGAATATCATTGCCAGCATCATCTTTTATAGCATCATATTTATAAAATCTTGACAAAGCGCGATATCCAATTATGGAAACAGAAAGCTTATCATTTATATAAAAACTTCCTCCTAACAGAACTCCAGTTTCTAGAGTATTGATATTGTTTTTATTATTGTATGTGCTGTCAAT
>JBBQCZ010000277.1:0-3559 GCA_038319215.1 Bacteroidales bacterium
TGCTGTTTGTGGGGTTAATATGATAAAGCATATCTTCATAGCTTGTAATTTTAATAGGCGATTTTTGGGTGTTTACATCCTGTTTTGTAATAGTTTGCCATGTTGCCAAGGTGTTTTGCGACCAAGATCCAGGGAGTGTAATTGCAATTGTTTTATTATCATCTGATGGTCTTGCATAATAATTACTATCGGCAACTCCCAAAAAACTTATATCATTATAATTGCTTGCAAAATTAACTGCATATTGAGTAGAAGTTTTTGCAACAAAAATATTTCGTTTAATTAACAGATTCCAATTTACGGCTACAGAAGTTGAATTTAACAAGCCAAATCCAAATCCACAATTGTAAGTAGTATTGTCGCTAATAATATTGTTAGTTGCTTTATGCAATTTTATTCCTGAATTTCCGATATTTATTAAAGAATTGTTAGTTACAATTACATTGGAAGAATATTCATCTAAATAGATACCTTCTGATAATGAAGTCTTTCGGATTGCACCATCTCCATTTCCAATTACATTGGTAATAATATTATGATCAATTAACCTGGTGCTCGTATTTGGATTACACATGTAAATTCCACCACCATCATTAAGCACTAAACAAACAGAATCGATATAATTGTAACTTACAGTAGCAGCACCTGCATACTTAATGCCAATAGCAGTATATCCTGTTCTACGTACTGTGTTGTAGCTAATAATTCCACCATTGCCGGGCATATAGATTCCACTATTGCCTTGAACATAATATGATTGTCCAGGAATTACAGCTATGTCTGTAATTGTATTGTTGGTAATTTTAGCAAAAGAACCATAGTTGTCAAACACACCGTGCGAATTACAATCCCTAATGGTATTATTATCAACATTCCGATATTTTCCACCTCCAATTAAAATTCCATAATTCCCAATGAAAGAAATCTCACAGTTTTGAACTGTACAGTAATCATTTCCAGTTGTAAAATTAACGCCATTGTTTATGGCACCTGTTAAATTTAAATTGTCCACAGTAATATAATCGTAACTACTAATATTCGTTATTAGATCGTTCACATTAGCAACTTTCACAACTTTTGTTGTAGGATCAACCGTACCGAAATACATATAAAATTTCTTTTGTGCCGGACTGTGATACCATTCGCCGTAAGATGTCAGTGTTCTCAAATCGTTCATTATAAAATAGCCAAAACCAGCTGTAGGCGATTGGGTAGTACCAAGATTTGAGTAAGTCAACACGTTTCCTACATGATTCGAAATTGATGCCCTATCCAATGTCCAATCATTTTTACGTAAAGCCATTCCTGCACCTTTCCAATTGGTTGTTGTTCCTAATTGGTTGTCGGTAATCGTATTGGTGCCATTTGTACTTTCGTAAGTTAAGAAACCTGTATCGGGATACCGTCCCATTGCTACTTGTTTACCATCAATTGTTACCATGTTCGTTAAAATTGATGTTGTAACGATTGATGAAGTTGAATAAACTCCTGTTAATCCAGGCTCTGCTACCCAACTTGTACTTGGGATAGTAACAAATCCTGTAATAACTGGCTTAGCCCCTGTTCCATACGCACTCAAGGTAATAGGATTGCCACTTGTACCGGATTTGCCTATTAACAACGAACCATAAAAAGTATCACCCCTGTTAAAATAGATAGTACTGCCAGCAGGAAAGCTGTAGAATTCTGCATTTATATTATCAATACTCAGCCAAGGAGTTGTAGGGGTTAATCCATCGGCATTATCATTACCCGAAGCAGAAACATAATAATTGGTAGCACTTACTTTTATCGTAAAAAGTAGAAGTGAGAGGAAGATAATAAATATGAACGAAAAATTATGTTCAAGAAATAAATGTTTAGTTTTCATTTAAAATAGATTTGTAATATTATTTGATTAGGATTTAAAGAATATTTAAATCAATATATTGCAATTAAGGATCTTTTAATTTGCTTTTGTTGTTGCGGTAACTGTTCCTCTCAATGTTTTATTTTTAAGTATCTTAAATGAATACTTTGTTTTTGCCAAAAGAGATGTAAATGTTTTATTTTTCGCAGATAAATCGCCAGCTGTCAATTGTGTTGTATCACTTGTATTTCCTGTGGTTTTTATTATGGAAGTTACATGTCTATCTGACAACCAGGCTAATTTGATTGAAGTTGCGGTAATATCAGTTGCATTTACAATATTTGATGTACTGTTTGAGAACACATTTTCAGACAGAAACAAAGTTGAATTTCTAAAATCAGCATACTTTACACTTCCGTCTTTACTTACAGCTTTTATTCTTGCATACAATAAAATATTACTAGTAAGTCCTGTTACAGAAGCTGTTGTAATGTCTTTATCAAAAACCAAAGTGTCGATATCGGTTACATAATTATCGGTACTTATCTGGAAAATATAATTTGCATTTGGCACTGTTGACCAAACAAATTTCATTGAAACTCCATCAATATCGCTTGTAGGAGTATACATAATTAACTGTGGTGATTCAAATAAAATTTCTACTTTTTCTTTGCATGATTGAAAAGCAAAAACAGTAAGTATAAATAGAAAAAAAAAGCTGTAGAATTGAATTGAATTTTTCATTTGTGTTAATTATTTTAATATCTCAATAAATGCTAACATGAAAAGTAATTGGATAAAATTAATACAATCGGTTTCTCAATTATAAAAAACCGATTGTATTTAGAGAATAAGTGAGTGCCAAATTATTTGATAAATTTAGTCGACTTACCGTTGATGCAAATAATATATATACCGTTTTGTAAATTGCGAGCGTACATTCCTTCAACTTTCGTTTTTTCGATAAGCAAACCATTGATAGTATAAAGTTCAATATTAGATTCACCCACCAAAGGAACAGCTATACCCCGTGAGTTACGAATAATGATTTGATTATTAGTTTGAATACTATTTAATTGAGTAGTAAAACCATTCTCATAAGCACCCATTTTTGGCGTTGTAGCTCTACTTGTAACTGTTGTAAAGTCTGTTACAATACTTGGTATTGATGTACCTGGCAATGAAACTGATGCATTTGTTTGATAATTGGAGGCTACTACTCCACCCGCATTATTGAACAAAGGATTTATTGACAAGCTGTTTGCATCATTACCTGTTTTGTTTGTTACAATAGGCAGAGCTGTAATGTCAACTGCGGCATAGTTTCCTAATTTGCTATTTGTACCAGACACAAAATAATCATTATAGTCACACGTAAATGAAGCACCAGCAGTAGTTCTTCCTGTAGTTGCGTAAAGTGCAAAATGTAATGACGCAGTAACAGCAGATGTAGAACGAGTGCTTACCATTATATTGTTTTGAATATTTTTCACAAAAGCAGATGCGTTAGCGCTTTTAATACAATATGATGATACCCAGCAATTCGTTTGAGAACCACCAATATAAATCGTATTAAAAAATCACTACTGACCGACAAACATTTTAAAAAAAAATAGGGCAAACGCCTAAACATTCACCCTACTGTTGTATATTTGAGTTACGAAACTTAAAACAGTACAACATGAGCAAAGATATAACAAAAAGTTTAGT
>JBBQCZ010000278.1:0-3554 GCA_038319215.1 Bacteroidales bacterium
TAATAACCCTGGAAACCCGGCGATTGGGGATTTGATGTAAGCGAAACAGGGACAACTAAAAAAACTCCGATGGCATAATACAGGGTAGTTTTAAGGTGAAAAGGTGGGTAAGGAATGGGGGCTTTGGCTTCCTTTTTTTTATTTCAGAAGGCTTTATCTTTAATAAATTGGTCGAAATGAAACGAATTACTGATTTTGATTTTACATTAAGAGCTTTACGTGAATAAGAAAGCTATATGGCTAACACAACGTTAGGTGCAAGAGTACAACAACTCACCGCTTATAAAATTACGCTATGACTTAATTTAAACATACCTGACAGCTAAACAAAGAAGATGAATAAAAATATTTGGAATTTATATAAGAACTCTGACAACGGTAAAGAGGCTATTGCCTTGTTTACATTTGACAGCGAAAATGACAATCTCGAAACAAAGGCAATAGAAATTTTTCAAAAGTATTGTGAGTTTCTTGGGGGAACGAAAGTAGAAGATTATTTTTTAGATAATTGCTTTTTAATCATAGATAACATTTTTGCTGCTAAGTTGTTTATCGAAGAAAATGAAGATGCTATTGATTATTTTACAAGATTAGTAGCTAATCTCGAAATCTTTTTTGTTGAAGAAAATTCAGAAGGAGATTTGATTAGAATGGATAGTGAACGCCCACTAATATTTCAAAAAGATTATAAAACCTTTTGTGCAATATTACCTGAAATTTCACTTGTTTTATATCTCTATGGAGTTTTATTCTTTTTCCCAATTCTTTTTCGTGTACAATTTGATGTTTCTATGAAAATTCTTGATGTATTGAATATTCCAATGCCGGAATTACCAGCAAAAGCAGATAAAAAAGGAAGGCTATTACTATACAATGATTTGAGTAAAAATATTTTAAAATTTACTAATGAAAACCATCTATCACGTGAAGAAACTTGTGCTTGTATTTATGATTTTGCTTTTATGTTGTTAGAGGACGATAATAACAAATTTGAAATGCCCGCACCAACTAACATTTGGCTGACTGGAGGAAGTAAAAAAGATTACAATACCTTTTTAGAAAATCCTGTCGAAGGTGCAAAATCTGTTTGGACTTGCCATGAAAACACAAAACGAGGTGATATTATCGTGATGTATGTTCTTTCACCATACAGTTGCATTCAATCCATTTGGAGAGCAGATATTGATGGAGTTTATACACCTTTTGATTACTATAATAGCAGAACGAGAGTAACAAATGGTGTAGTTGTTCCGCACGTGACCTTAAATGAACTAAAATCAGATCCATATTTCTCACAGCTACCAATAACGCGCAAAAACTTTCAAGGGGTAAACGGAGTACAATTTTCTGCAACAGACTATAAAGAACTACAACGAATATTAAAAGACAAAGGTTTTGATGTTTCTGTTTTACCACAGTTGTATAAGCCGGATTTGGAATTTGCAGTACATCTGAAAAGCGAGAAAGATGTCGAAGAAAAACTGTTAATCCCATTGCTGGGGAAATTAGGATATTCAGAAACAGATTGGACAAGACAATTATCGCAAAAAGCTGGTCGAAAAGAAAAAGCAATTCCCGATTTCGTGTTTTTACCCAAAGGAGAAACTTATTTTCAAAATGCACCGATGGTTATTGAGGCAAAGTTCAATATGAGTTCTAATATTGAAAGAACAAAATCATATAATCAGGCTTTGTCTTATGCAAGACTTATGAAATCCACTGTTTTCGGAATTTGCGATAAAGACAGATTGATAATTTACATTGAAAAAAATAATTATTTTGACCGATTCAGCCCAGTTTTTGAAAAACACTGGCAAAGTATAAATGATGTGGAAATATTCAGACAACTGAAATTGCTGATTGGGAAAGAGACAATAAATAAACAAAGACGATAAATCAGAAATAGCAACTGCCCCCACGCTGACGCACGTATCTTTTTTAGTGTTTAAATGATAAAATTAATTTGCATTTTGAGTCATAATTATAAATTCTATAATTGAGAATGATCAAACTCTATAAGTTTTGCTGTGGCGATCCCAATTGATTGATGTCGGGTAGATTGATATTTCTTCAAAAAAATGAATAAAAGCATAAGCCTCTGATTAGCTTTAGTTTAAGTCAGCATAAAAAAGGTTATCAATCTGGAATTATTGGAAGCACGCAAAAGGATTCGAGTGGCAGCTATGGTATCGTTATGATTTTATTAAACCCACGGAAGGATTCGCTTGGCAGCTGGAATTTCAAATAGCTTTTTTAATAGTCACCTGCTAATATGGCCGTTTCATATTCATTCCACTTTTCTATTAAAGTAGGGTATTCTTTTTTTAAAATATCTATTGCATTGAGCCTGTTTTCACGCATATATTTATATTCTCCCATTCCAGCAGCAATATTTACTAAATTATCAATATACTTCTCGTGCTTCATAGCTTTGGCTATTTGTGCAGTTTTTTGGGCATTATACTCATCAGTGGCTTTTTGTGTTGGTGATCTATTATCACAAGAAATCAACATAAAGCTAATTACAAATAGTAAAAACATAAGTTTTTTCATACCCCAAAGGTTTTAAGTTTAGACATATATATATAAAATAGTGAGTGTTGAATATTAAAAATAAAAAAATCGCTCACTCCGATTGGCGCTTTCTTATTTTTTGACGCGTGCCGGTACATATCCCGGCTGACATGAAATCCCCGCTACTGCGCGAATCCTTTCCCCGCTACCGAACAAATCCTTTCATATGGTTAAATGCTCTGAATTAAATTTGCTATAAGCCGCTATAATACCGGATTATAAAAAACGCCCCTAAAAAGAGGCGTTCTTTTTTTTATCTGAATAATCAATCCCGGCTAAAGTGTAAGAATTTTCCTCAGTACCGTATCTCCTTGTCGCCCCTTCTCCCGGTCTCCCCTTCCTTTTTTTTGTTCTACAAAACCTTTAAAAAACGACAGTAGCGGTGAAAATTGCTGATTTATAATGTAAATTTGCAAAAAACAATATCATGGACTTACAAACAAGAAAACTCAAAGCAATTGAATATTTGGTGGGACTTAGGGATGAAAAGGTATTCGGAAAAATTGAATCTGCAATAGTTGAAGTCCAGAACCAACAGATAGTGAAACGGAAAGTGAAACCGTTTACTCAGGAGCAATTAATTGAAAGAGCAAATCGGTCAACTAAAGACTACCTGGCCGGAAAGTTCAGGACTCAGGAACAACTTGAAAAAGAAACCGAAAACTGGTAGTCGGATGAAAATTCTCTGGACAGATTTTGCCGCTGAGATGCTTTCGGAAATTTATGACTATTACAAAGTGAATGCAAGTCCTTCAATTGCAAAAAAATAAAAACAGAAATTTTACAACTACAAAGCAATTGAAGAAACATCCGGTTTCCGGGCAGTTAGAAATAAATCTCGAAAAATTAAAAGAAGGACATAGATATTTGGTTAAAGGCAATTACAAGATCATATATAAAGAAATACCCACATCCAATTGGCGCGCATCCTTTTTTTTTTTGACGCGTGCCGGTACATATCCCGGCTGACATGAAATCTC
>JBBQCZ010000279.1:0-3553 GCA_038319215.1 Bacteroidales bacterium
GGTATAATCGTCTTGGTTATTATAATTATGCCTGGTCTCATGTCTGGTGGATATCAGCTTTTTACTATGGAGTCTTCATTACAAGAGAAATTTAGTCCTAGAATAAGAACCGTTGGAAAAAGTTTATTAATGATTTATGTGGGATTAACGTTTGCGCAAGTTGTATTTTTAATGTTTGGTAAAATGAGCCTTTTTGATAGTCTATGTCACTCATTTGGGACAGTTGCCACAGGAGGATTCTCGCCAAAAAACACAAGTATTACCGATTATTCTCCATATATTCAATATGTAGTAATGATTTTTATGTTGCTTGCCGGTGTAAATTTTGTGGTACATTATCATATTTTAAAAGGTAGTTTTAAAAGAGCCATTGCAAATGATGAACTGAAGTTTTATTTATTTTTAGTTTTTATAATAGGAGCAATAATTGGGCTTGGTCTATATCTAAAAACCGATAGGTCGTTTGAGCAATCTTTTAGGGAATCTTTTTTTCAAGTAATTTCGATTATTACTTGTACAGGATTTGCAAGTGCCGATTATTTATTGTGGCCTAGGGTATTGTGGGTAATACTTTTCTTTTCAATGTTTTTGGGTGGTAGCACTGGCTCAACGGCTGGAGGAATAAAAATAGTAAGACATTTAATAGTTTTCAAAAATGTAAGAAGGTTATTTTTACAGATGTTAAATCCCAAAGCAGTTTTGCCTATAATTTTAAACAAAAGATCGATTGGTGAAAACACAAATGCTTCGGTATTGAATTTTGTTGGCTTATACTTTATTGTGTTTTTTGTAGGTTCAGTTGCGTTGGTGTTTTCAGGTGTTGATTTGCAAACCTCGTTAGGATCAGCAGCTACTTGCATGGCAGGAATTGGTCCTGGCTTGGGAACAACTGGCCCTGCTGCCAACTTTGCACATATTCCAATGCTTTCTAAACACATTCTTATAATTTTAATGATACTCGGGCGTTTGGAAATTTACACAGTTATTGTTCTATTTACAAGAGGATTTTGGCGTAAGTATTAAATGTTTTTTGTACAATAATCGTAGTTTAAGTTTACAAGCGTTTGTCTTAGTCTAATATTTGAAATAATTATTCTTACACTCACTAAATAATTGCTAATTTTGTGCAAATGAAATTTTTGTGAGGTCGAAATTTGCCAAATCTATTAGATTACGAAGTTTCTTAAAATCCGGAGTACGCGATTATTTAATTGCTATTCTTGTTATTGGAGCTACGGTTTTGTTTTGCATTCCACTGTCAAACACTTCAAGCTATCATGTAGTTTCATTTATTCTTTTGTTTGTTGTTACTTTTCTTGCAAGCATTATGGGTACTGGAGCTGTATTAATGGCATCTACTTTAAGTGCAATTGTGTGGAACTTCTTTTTTATACCACCAAATTTTACCTTTCACATTCAAAAAACTGAAGATATTTTAATTTTTTGCTTGTTCTTTATTATAGCATTGCTTAACGGCGTTCTAACAACAAGAGTAAGGCGTCAAGAATTATTAGCAATTCAGCGAGAAGAGCGAACAAATGCATTGTTCGAGCTAACAAAGGAACTTTCAAAGGCAGGTAATTTGAACGAGGTTCTAAGTGTTTCTGTAAAACATATTGAAACGAATTTTAAGTCGGAAGCGTTTTTTGTTTTGCAGGATGGGAATAAAGCCCTTAGCCATTCGAGTCGATTACAGCTAAATAAGATTCTATCAAACGATGATTATCATATTGCAGAATGGGTATTTGTGAATGGAATTAGTGCTGGAAAATACACCAACAATTCTCAATTCAATGCAATGACTTTCTATCCGATGTCGGGTAGTATTTTATCTCCAGGAGTGTTAGTAGTTAAGCATGAATTTACTGTAGAGTATGATTTTGCTTCGTTTTGGAATACATATATTGCACTTATTTCAAATGCATTAGAAAGAGAATTTTTAAGAGAACTTGCCAGCAAAGCGCGTTTTCTCGACGAATCGGACAAACTGTATAAAACCTTATTTAATTCAATATCGCATGAGTTTCGTATTCCAGTCGCAACAATAATGGGCGCAGCAGATAGTTTAATTCAATCTCCTGGAGAAGAAAAAATGCGCAATGAACTACATGCCGAAATATTTACAGCATCGCTTCGCCTAAACAGATTAATAGAGAACTTACTGAATATGTCTAGGCTTGAAACTGGAAGAATTTCACCTCGATTAAATTGGCACGACATAAACGATTTGCTAAATAAGGTCTCATCGGATTTAAAGGAAGAATTAAAATTTTATAATTTCAATGTTAAGATAAGTAAAAACATGCCTCTTGTTAAGATTGATTTTGGGCTAATTGAGCAGGCTGTTTATAATATTATTTACAACTCATTGCAATACTCTCCACATGGAACCGAAATAATTGTAAATGCAAAATACAAGGATAGTTTTTTGGAAATTTCAATTGAAGATAGTGGCCCTGGATTTAACGAATCTTCTTTGAAAAACATTTTCGACAAATTTTACAGATCAGATATTACTAAGACTGGAGGATTAGGCTTAGGTCTATCTATTGTCAAAGGTTTTGTTGAGGCTCATAATGGTTATGTAAGTGCCGAAAATAGAAAAATTGGCGGGGCAAAAATAAAAATACACATACCATCAGAGAATCCGAATATTAACCCAAATTTTATCAATGATGACTAATCAAAATTCAATTTTAATTATTGATGACGAGCTGCCAATAAGACGATTGCTCGAGATAAATCTTTCTGCAAACGGATTTGGTGTAATTCAGTCTTCATCTGGAAAAGATGGCATTACCGATGCCGCAACTCACAATCCATCATTAATTATTCTCGACCTTGGATTGCCCGACATGGACGGAATTGCGGTTCTGAAAAACCTTAGGGAGTGGTTTTTCAAACCAATAATTGTATTGTCTGTCAGAAATTCTGAAGAAGATATTATTGAGGCTTTAGAATCTGGAGCAAATGATTATCTTACTAAACCTTTTCGTAGTGGCGAGTTAGTTGCCAGAATAAGAGCCGCAATAAGAGCAGGAGAAAAAAACGAAAACGAACCAGTAATAAGCATCAGAAACTTAGAAATCGATTTTATAAATCATACTTTGAAAAAGAATGGTAAAATACTTAAATTGACGAGCACAGAATTTTCACTTATAAGTCTATTGGCTAAAAACCAAGGTAGAGTATTAACTCATCAGTATTTGCTAAAAAATGTTTGGGGCTATAGTTATGTTGAACAAACTCAATATCTCCGTGTTTTTGTTGCCCAATTACGTAAAAAAATTGAAGACAACCCATCAGTGCCAGAATTACTAATTACAGAATCTGGAATAGGTTATAGGTTTGCTGATTAGATGTTTAGATTTTCCTAACCTTTAAACCCAGCCGTCATGTGTGAACCATCGCAAAAAGGTTTGTTTTTTGATTGGCCGCAGCGACAGACATATTTATCTTCATTTACTTTCAGTATTTTTCCACTCGCATCTTTCAAATTTATTTCCGCAGGAATACGCAAAGGCCCATTTTCAGAAATCTGAATTTCTGGTTT
>JBBQCZ010000280.1:0-3542 GCA_038319215.1 Bacteroidales bacterium
TAGTTCTGATAAATACTCTAAACAGTCTTCATCACTCTGAAACCGTCTGTGAAATTCAATTGAATTCAACCCCATATATAAACCTTTTTCCATTTGGTAAAGGTACTAAAAGTCCTGCGCTCTAAGCGCCTATACCAATAATTATTATTTGATAATACAACAATAAAATGAACGAATTATTTTAAATTTATTTGTGATTTAGTTCACCCCAGGTTGGGGTTAAGCGGTTCAGACAATTTTTAAAAATATGAGTATAAAAGAAATTTTGAAAATAGAAAACGCAAATATTGAGCATATAAACTTGTTTAAAGAAGGTATGTTTTGGCGAGTGTATCAAAAATCGGCATACTATTTTATAAAACATATTAAGGATTTAAAAGCGATTAAAAAGTTCTATAAAAATGTAAACTGCGAAGTAGTTTATGCAGGTTTTCCCGATACAATTTTATCTCAAATACAAGAGTTAGTACAAACAAAAGGTTTACAATTTAAACAACACAATGAAAGACATTATGTTGTTTCAAGCCTTGCTTTTGATAATAATTTTGAAGAGTGGAAGAATAGTATTAAAATGCCAGTGCCAGCACAAAATAATGGTAAGGCGGGCATAGCGGATAACAATTTAGACAAAAGAAAGGAGGAAGTTATTGAAAAATTAAAAGGGTATTCTTTGGCAAACCATACCCCAATAGAAACAATGCAGTTAGTAATGGACTTACAAAACGAATTAGCAGTTTTTAAGCCGGAGTAAGCATGGCTAAGGCTATGTTTAGTGTGCACGTTTATAGTCTGGTTGCCCGCTAATGGGGTAAATACCAATAAAGTATGAAAGTTTTAAAGTTCATAAAGTTTAAATACAGCTTTGCTGTTTTTACTTTTTACTTTACACTTTACAAACTTTTCACTGACGTGGTTTCCATTAGCTAAAAAAGATGGTAGTATGTCATTTTACATATTATCACATACAAAGTGGTAACTTTTTGTATTTATGCTGCTGGGTACCTGAACAACAGCAATGGCTCGCTCAACAATCGCGGTACCAACGGCAACTACTGGAGCAGTACACAGAACAGCAGTACCAATGGCTGGAACTTGAACTTCAACAGTAGCAACAGCAACATGAACAACAACAATAAGGCGAACGGATTCAGCCTGCGTTGTTTGCGAGACTCTGAAACAACTGCTATAAGCCCTGTTGATTTGAGGCAGGGCTTTTTTTAACGAAAAATATTAATTTATGGCATTATATTCTGATTTACCAGTTTACAAAAAAACTTATGACTTGTTGTTGGTTTTACTGGATTTATCATCCAACCTGTCAAAAACGTATAAATATACACTTGGTGAGCGAATTCAGTTGGAAGCTATTGAAACTATTGTGAATATTTATAAAGCAAATGCCAGTATAGAGAAATTACAATTCATTTCAAAAAGCAGAGAGCATATTGAAATAATTCGCCTGATGATTCGGATTTTACATGATACAAAGCAAATTAGTTTAAAGCGTATGATATTTATTAACAATATAATTGAAGAAATAAGCAAGCAATTGGTTGGCTGGCAAAAATACTGCACAAACAAATGACAGATATTTCATTAGACCTTTTCAATGCTTATTTTTCAGCACGTAAAAATAAAAGAAACACCTATAATCAACTCAAATTTGAATATAGTTATGAAAGTAATTTGTTGGCGCTAAACGATGAAATAATTAATAAAAAATATAAGCAGTTACCCGAGATAGCTTTTATTGTTAATAAGCCTGTAAAGCGTGAAATTTTCGCAGCCGATTTTCGTGATAGGGTGGTGCATCATTTGTTATTTGGATATTTGAATCCAATAATGGAAAAATATTTTATAAACGACTGTTATTCATGCAGAAAGGGCAAGGGAACATCTTATGGTATAAATCGTGTAAACAGCTTTATAAGATCTTGTTCTATGAACTATAAAAAAGATTGCTATATCTTGAAATTAGATATTCAAGGCTATTTTATGAGCATTAATAGAACTAAATTGTTTGAATTAATAAATCAAATACTCATTAAAGAAAAAGTTAAAAATAACATTTTTACATTTGATGAGGATTTGGTAAATTATTTACTAAAGACAATTATTTTTAATGATCCCGCAAAAAATTGTCGCATAAAAGGTAATAGAGAGAACTGGAAAGATTTGCCAAAAACTAAGAGTTTGTTTTACGCATCGGAAGATTGCGGTCTGCCAATTGGTAATTTAACAAGCCAATTATTTGGAAATATATATATGAATATTTTCGACCAATTTGTAAAACGAGATTTAAGTATTCGTTACTACGGCAGATATGTTGACGATTTTGTATTAATTCATCACGATAAAAACTATTTAAACTCTCTTATCCCAATACTTTCAAACTTTCTATTTTCAAACTTGAACCTTGTTTTGCATCCTAAAAAAATATATTTGCAACATTACAGTAAAGGCGTTCAGTTTTTAGGTGCGGTAATAAAACCCAATCGGATTTATATAGCTAGACGCACAAAAGGAAATTTCTACGAAGCAATAGAAAAACATAACAGCGTAGTAAATGAACGCAAGCCAACAGAAGAAGAAGTATTTGAATTTATCAGTAGTATGAACTCGTATCTTGGCGTAATGAAACATTACCGTACTTACAAACTGCGAAAAGGCATGCTATTCAAAAATCTGAGTGGCTGGTGGTGGAATTATGTTTACTTATCCGGTGGAATTACTAAATTTGTATTGAAACGAAAAAAAACATGAATAAACACATTAAAATAATCCCTGTTTTTATAGAGAGGAACAGACGACCGGCACTGCGTTCGCATTTACAACTTAATAACATTACAAACTCAAATATTATGAAAACCAGAATTTCCATTTCAGCAAAGTTGTCGTTAATCTTACTTTTAACTTTCAACTTTCTAGCTTTACAAACTTTTAACTGCTTTGCTCAGGTAGAAATATAAACAATTCCAAAAATATAAGTCCCGTAGGGACGATTCTTATGGTAGAAATATAAACAATTCCAAAAATATAAGTCCCGTAGGGACGACCTTATGATAAAAAAACAGAAACTATGGCAAATACCTATTCACAATTAAATATCCATTGTGTCTTTGCTGTGAAAGGCAGAGAAAACATCATCACAAAAAATTTCCGGGATGATTTGCACCGCTATATGTCCGGGATTTTAAAAAATGACGGTTCATATCCGCTGGCGGTTGGCGGTTGGAAAGATCATATTCATGTCTTTTTTGAATTACCCGTTACCATGCCGGTTGCAAAACAATTGCAAATGCTGAAAGCAACCGCTTCAACATGGATTAACAATAACAGGTTGGTAAAAGGCAAATTCAACTGGCAGGATGGATACAGTGCATTTTCCTATTCCCGTTCGCAGCGTGATACGGTAATAAAATACATAATGAATCAGGAAGAACATCATAAGAAGAAAACATTCAAGGAAGAATATTTGGAATTGCTGAAAAATTTTGAAATTCCATATGACGAAAAATATCTGTTTGAATTTTATGATTAAC
>JBBQCZ010000281.1:0-3477 GCA_038319215.1 Bacteroidales bacterium
GGCGAAGCGGAATCCATATTAAAACGGTTAAATCAACATTTGACTCAAAAAGATTTTTGGAATGAGGCAATTGTGTTTATAAGTAAAGACGAAAATTTAAATAAAGCTCATATTAAATATTTGGAAAATCGTCTTCATGAAATTGCAAAAACTGCAAATCGTTATAAGATTGAAAATAGTATTACGCCAACACAATCTTCGATTTCCGAATCTGACAGAGCCGAAATGGAAGAATTTATCGAAAATTTGAAAATGCTTGTGAATACTCTCGGACATAAAGTGTTTGATGAAAAGAGAGAATTAAAAACAAAGCAAAAACTGCATACTTTCTTTATTAAAGCAGCTCGTGGTGCTGACGCTCAAGGTGAGCCTTCTTCAGATGGTTTTGTGGTTCTTAAAAATTCTAAAGCTGCAGGTTCGACAGTTACTTCTTTGACCCCGAGTTTCGTATCGCTAAGACAACGACTTATTGACCAAAATGTGTTAATTTTAGAAGGAGAAAGTTGTATCTTTCCTGAAGATTACATTTTCAGTAGCCCGTCGACAGCTGCTTCAATAGTTTTAGGTCGCAACTCAAATGGACTTACCGAATGGAAACTGCAAGATGGAAAGACTTTAAAGGACTTTGAATCCAGTGAAAAAACAACGGGAGCATAACACACGCTTAAAAATAATTGGGCAGTAACTTGCAACTTGACAATGATAACAAATTGGAAATATTTTAGCGGTTTGACAATGACTGCAAGCAAATGCCTGCCAAATTCAACCGCTAACACGTTAGGCTTTATTGATGAAAGTCAGCGATAATGTTCATAATGTCAATATAAATGGACAAGTGTTTATATAGCGTTCATTTTTTAATGCCAAGAATTTAAATTGTTCAGAATTCAATAATAATTGGACAAAGATTGTGAAGATAACCTTAAACAAAGAGGATTATTATTTTAAATTAGGAGCAGTAACGCAGCAAAACTCATGGGAATCTTGGATTGAATTTATGCTAGAAGCAACGGAAAAGACTTCTTTATTAACAAATACTCGGATTAATGAGATTTTATCGCAGATGGAATCAACTCTTGAATATGCAAAAGGAAAAATAAAATGGTATAACAAAGAAGTAAACGAAGCAATATTCAGTCAACCCTACATTAAGCCAAGTCTGATTGGTGAAATTATAGGAAAAACCTCTAGGACAACATTGACAAAATATATGAATGAATTAGTCAAGTGTAAAATTCTTAATCCTAGAAAAGATGGGGTGGAAGTATTTTATATAAATGAAGATTTAATAAGAATATTAGAATGACAATAACAACAGGCCTTAATTCGTGGTATAAAATATTGGGGTTTAAGTGGTTGTTCAAACATTCTGCCACGCATCAAGTTCGGTGTTCCCGTCCCGATTGCTATTGGGAGGACAGGGAAGTAGCCCGAAGCTGCGAAGTCCTCATGGAGAGAAGCGGAATAATCGGCAACTTATAATGCCGCTATCGTTAACGACCATGCTTTTAAAAAGTATTAATCATATAAAACGGTATTTTCTTTATTACAATAATTCAATATTTTGTATCTTTGACTTTGAAATGGCAGACAAAGCAAACATAACACCTAATGTGCTTAAATGGGCAAGAGAATCAGCAAGAATGACTGAGGAAACTGCTTCGTCAAAAGTTTCTGTATCCATTGACAAACTAAAAGAATGGGAAAATGGAATCAGTCAACCGACTATTAGACAAGCCCAAACATTAGCGAAAAAATATAAACGCCCTTTTGCTTTATTCTTTTTGCCAGAAATTCCAAAAGACTTTCAACCACTTCAAGACTTCAGAAAACAAGAGTCAAAAGAATTAAGTACAGCTTCAGTATTTATCATAAGAGAAATCCAACAAAAGCAATCATGGATAAGCGATGTAAACGAAGAGAATAATGAAAATAAAATTCCTTTTGTAGGTCGGTATTCTATTAAAGACAATCCTCTATCTGTTGCAAATAATATACTTGAGACATTTGACATAATCCCATCAAAATACAAAACAGATAATCCTATAAAAGAATGGATTGATAAAGCTGAATCAAAAGGTATATTTATTTCACGGACAAGTTTTATTCATACTAGACTTAAACTTGACTCTGATGAAATTCAAGGTTTTGCAATTGCAGATTCCTTTGCACCATTTGTTTTTATTAATTCAGACGATTGGAATGCACCACAATTATTCACTCTAGTTCATGAACTTGCTCATGTATGGATTGCCGAATCAGGAATTTCAAATGAAATAGAAATGGAAATTAAACAAAAAGACAAGTTTAATCCAATTGAATTATTTTGCAATGAAGTTGCTGCTAATGCTTTAATTCCCGAAAATTTAATTCGTAGTTTAGATAAAAGCACATTTAATAATTCAAAGGAAGTTTTTAAGGCTGCAAAAATTTTTGGTGTTAGTTCATTTGCTTTTATTGTTAGAGCTTTAAATCTAAAAATAATAAATATTAGTGACTATCAAAAGTTAAAACGAGAAACTGACAAGGATTTTGATGCTTTTCTTTTAAGAGAAGCCGAGAAAAAAGCTAAACAAAGAGAAAAAGAAAAACCTGGTGGACCAAACTATTTTCTTTTGCAACTTAATAGAAATAGTAGATTATTTACACAAACTGTATTGGATGCTTTTCGAAATGGTTTTATTGAGCCAACTCAAGCAAGTAGCTTATTAAATGTTCAAGTAAATAAATTTAGTAAATTAGAAGCTCAATTGTATAAATGAGTACAAAGGCTGAGATATACTGTTTGGACGCCAATGTGTTAATACAAGCTTGGCAAAAATACTACTCACCTAAATTTTGTCCTGATTATTGGAAAATCCTTAATGATTTAGGTCTTGAAAAAAAGATTTTTATTTCCGAGATGGTTTATGAAGAAATTATCCGTACTGAAGACGATCTTTCAAAATGGTTAAAAAAGAGCAACATTCCTATTCGAAAAATTGATGAACCTGTAACAAAGTGTTTGCAATCCATTTATTCTAAAAATCCTTTACATAAAAATTTAGTTGATAACACTAAAGCAAGGTCATTAGCAGATCCTTGGGTAATAGCTCATGCAATAAATGAAAAAGCTACTGTTGTTACAAAAGAAGAAAAGGTTACTGCCATTAATTCAAACAAAATTAAAATTCCAAATGTTTGTGAAAACATGTCTGTAAGATGGATTAACGACTTTGAATTTATAGCCGAGATTGGCATTTATTTTATTTGCAATCTAAAACAAGTACATACTAAATAAGAACGAACCGCTAACACAGGCTCAACTGCACGCTGTTTGACTTTCTGTGTGACAACTCCTCCGGACTCCTCAGCGCGACAGTCTAGTCTCAATCCTTTAACGAACTTCATCTCCAAAATGCCCTTGTATTCTCACCCCTCAAAACAGATTTTTCCCTTCGCAACTTCTGCGTCAATTTGTATATCTTTGCAAAAAAA
>JBBQCZ010000282.1:0-3464 GCA_038319215.1 Bacteroidales bacterium
AACCTGCAGTACATAATGGAGGCATTAAGGCTGTTGCAATTGCAACACCCGGGATTACATTTCCTTTTTGTTTGCTACTAATAGCAACTATTCCAGCTAATCCACCGAACATAGCTATTAATACATCATAAATTGTAGGACTTGTACGAGCCAATAATTCAGAATGTGCTGTTGAAATCGGGCTTATTGCAAAATAAGCAGTTGATGCAATCAAACCAGCTATTACAGCAAAACTAAGATTTCTGAGTGCTTTTCTGAATAAGGGAAAATCATAAGTTGCAATACTGTATCCAATACCATTGATAGGTCCCATAAGAGGTGAAATAAGCATTGCTCCAATAATTACTGCTGTTGAATTCATGTTGAGACCTACAGAAGCAATTATGATTGCAAATATTAAAATCCAGAGGTTTGTACCTTTAAATTCAATGTCTTTTGAAATAGACTCATGTATCTTATCAAAGTTATCAACCTCACTTTCAAGATTGAAATAATGCAGAAATTTTTTAATAAACTCAATTTGTTTCATAGCCGATCATTTTATTAGTATTATTAGAGATACTAAGGAAAACATAGAATTATTAATCCAAAGATTTAAGATATTTATCACCCCACTTTTTAATATAACTTTTTGTGGAATTTTTTGTTTTTGGTATTTTTATTTTTGGCCTTATACTTAAAACTGGCCGCTTGGAATTATTAATTATTTGTTGGGTATATGGTCCTCTAAGATATTCTTTATATTCGTAATCAATATCACTACTGATAACAATTAGGTCAACATCATTTTCATTCGCAGTTTCCAGAACCCTCAATGGAAAATCAGATGTTGGAAATAATTTTGTAGTAAATTTAACATCATCATTGTGTAACCTGACTTTTAGCTTATCAACCAAATTAGAAATTTCCAAAACATTATTAGGATTATTGCCATCGGCCAAACCTGTAATTATTATTTCAGATTGGTTCTTTTCAACTATAGGTTTAACAAATTCATATTTTTCCAAAGTACCTGTGATCAATCTAACAGGAAAAACGATAGTTTTAAAATAATTTCTATCCCACTTACCAGGTATGGTAAGCACCGGACATGGTGCACATTTTATGACATTAAAAGCATTTGACCCAATAAACAGGTCATTTTGACCCGAAATACCATGCCTGCCAATTACAATTATATCATAATTGCCTTTTTTTGCTATTGAACATATTTTATCGGAGATATTACCTGATTCAAATCTGCAATCAACCATTATATCTTTTTTTTGGGAAAATCGTTTGGCTAAATCAGAAAATTCTTTTTCAATAGCACTGCAATCTTCCTTTTGAGGAGTGCTCTCGGCATATTGGGTTTTGGTATTGTCGTGAACATATAATAAAGTAAGTTTTGCATTTTGTCTTTTACAAATTGCAACAGCCACTTTAAAGGCACTTAAATTCAGATCTGAAAAATCGGTTGGGAGAAGAATCCTTTTGATATTAAACTTGTTCATAATTTGAAAATTTACTTAAAAAATACAGATAAATGGCTAGTTTCTTATTAAACCAATAAGTAAAACTATGATATTTCTATTTAAATTCCAAAAATATCGAAGAAATAAATTTAAACGGATAGATTTTTCAACAGGTTTGCGAAATTAAAAAAAAACAAAATAGTTGTTTTTGCTACTTTTCTATAATAAAAGAGTAGGTTCGAATGGGAAAGAAACCCAATATATTTACAATTTTTGATTACCAGAATATTCAACAAAACTGATATTTCAAACTTCCCATAACAAACTTAATATTCGTATCGATTTAAATTTAAACCTGATTCTTACTGAATTTTTTTTAAGAATATTTAACACAGGGAGTATAAAGTACTGTTTTTTTAATAATATAAATCAGTAAGATTTTTGATTAGAAAACCTTTAGTTCATGAACAAATACATTAAAAAAAAAACGAAAATAGACGGAGTGATACCAACAATAATAGTAATTATTTTTAGGGAGTTATAGTTTCCAATATTTTTAATCGCTAATAGAGTAATTTATTTAAAATATTTTTAAACATGGGTTTAATTAAAGATTGCAATTTGAATTAGGTATATTACTGCCCCGGCAAAATAACCAAGCAGAGCAATAAAACTTATCTTTTTTAGATACCATATAAAACTTATATTTTCCATACCCATTACAGCCACACCGGCTGCAGAACCTATTACAAGGATACTTCCGCCAGTACCGGCACAATAAGCAAGAAACTCCCACATTGTATGATCGGTAGGGAACATATTCATATCGTACATACCCATTGCTGCTGCAACCAAAGGAACATTGTCGATAATTGCTGATAGCATGCCCAATATTAAAACAATGAGATTTTGGTTCCCGATTTTATCATTTAACAGGTCGGATAATTTAATCAACTGTCCAGCTGATTGCAGAGCTGCTACACTTAATAATATGCCTAAAAAGAATAATATTGTAGGGATGTCGATTTTTCTCAGTGTATAAACAACTGATAATTTCTTTTTATCCTCATCATTTTTATTTTTATGTATGATTTCGGTGGCAACCCATAGCAGCCCCAGACCAAATAAAATGCCCATATATGGTGGCAAATGGGTAATGGTTTTAAAAACCGGAACGAATACTAATACCCCAATTCCAAGAAAGAAAACAAATCTTCTTTCAAATTCAGTTGTAAAGGTTTTGCTTTTTGTTACATTTAACTGTTTGAGGTTTAATTCTCCTTTCATTTTAAAGGAATAATAAATTAAAGGAACAAATAAACAAACCAAACTTGGAAATATGAGTTTAATGATAATATTAGCTGAAGTAATCTGACCACCGATCCATAACATTGTTGTAGAAACATCTCCGATGGGTGACCAGGCACCACCTGCATTAGCTGAAATAATAATTACGGCTGCCATTGTTAACCTTTCGTTTTTATCGGGTAATAACTTCCTTATCATTGAAATCATAACAATAGAAGTTGTTAGGTTATCGAGTATTGCTGATAGGAAGAAGGTTAACAAGGAAATAATCCAAAGTAGTTTGACTTTATTGTTGGTTTTAATCCGGTTTGTAATGATTTCAAACCCATCATGAGTATCAATTATTTCGACAATAGTCATAGCACCTATCAGGAAAAAGAGTATCTGTGATATTTCGCCAAGATGTTTTTCGAGTTGTTCAACTATAATCATTTTATCATTGTCGAATAAAATAAATATAGACCAACATAAAACACCGGTTAAAAGAGCAGCAGCAGCTTTATTTACACTTGTTTTGTGTTCAAGAGCAATGGCAAGGTAGCCAATAATAAAAATAAGAATAATAAATAATTCCATTAAAAGTACTTTAAATTATAGGCGAATATCTGAATTTATGTCGGATTATTTGTAAAGTTTCACCACGTTGTTAATGGAAGTAATCCCCCTCCCTTTTCTTATGGAGCGTAGCGGAATGAGAAAAGG
>JBBQCZ010000283.1:0-3459 GCA_038319215.1 Bacteroidales bacterium
ATAAGTTAAATACTTTTGCCGATGATATTAAACTATCAATTTATTTACTATTTTTGAATTATGGTACATGAAAGCATCAACAAAATAAATCTAATTTAAAAAAATTGTGCTGCCACACGATGCAATCGTGCGGTAGCGGGGGAACAAGCCCTAACGGTTTTATAATTGTACAATGCTGACGAACATAAGAATGTTAAGTCAAATCATGAAAAGCGATGATTTTATCACGCCAAATCACTTTCTCTTTTTCGCAAAAAACTCCTTTAGTAAGGCACTACATTCATCAGCAAGCACTCCGCCGGTTAGTGTGGTTTTTGGGTGAAGAATATTTTCTTTTAGTTTTGTAAAGCCACGTTTTTCGTCATAAGCGCCAAAAACTACATTTGAAATTTGCGACCATGCGAGCGCTCCGGCACACATTACGCATGGTTCTAGCGTTACATAAATTGTACAGTCGATAAGATATTTTGCACCAAAATAATTTTCTGCTGCAGTTATTGCCAATATCTCGGCATGTGCCGTAACATCATTTAATAATTCGGTTTGATTGTAGCCACGAGCAATTAATTTATTGTTAGAAACAATTACTGCTCCAACAGGAACTTCATTGTTTTCCATCGCTTTCTTAGCTTCTTGCAAAGCCATGCGCATATATATTTCGTGTTCCATTTTTATATCGCTTTATTTAATATTCGTATTTTTCCAGTGTCTTTGCAGTCTTGCAATAATGTGTTTATATTTTTTCTAAATATCGGATGCTCAAACTCTCCTGCTATTTCGCACATCGGCATAAGTACAAATAACCGATCTTGAAGTTTCGGATGAGGAATAATTAGTGAATCAGATTCGATAATATTGCTGTCGTAAAATAAAATGTCAATATCCATAGTGCGACCCTGATAGCCAGAATTGCTGCGTACTCTTTTCATTTCAAGTTCGATACTGGTAATGATTTTAAAAATATCATCAATAGATTTATCTGTAATCAACATAACCACAGCATTTGTAAAGTGCTTTGCATGTTCAAAACCCCAAGGTTCTGACATATAAACTGATGAGGTTTTTTTGGGAATAGCAATTCTATCAGAAATTAATTCAATTGCAGTCCTGATATTTTGCAATCTGTCACCCAGATTTCCTCCTATGCCAAGATAAACTTCATTCATTATTCAATCCTTCGGTACAGTTGTTACACATATCAATTTTATCACGCTGCGAAAATACGCTTTTTATAAATTGTTTGTACTTTTCAGAATTACGTATTTCGTTAAGGCTGTGTGTTTTTACGTCTCCCATAATAAAATCAGCATCTTTGTCGAAGCAGCAAGGAACAAGTTTTCCGTCCCAAGTAATTACTGATCCGAAAATAATTCTGCGGCAATAGTTCGGTAAATCTGATTTTAAAGTGAATTTTCCATCTTTAATTTTGTAACGAGAATATTTTTCATTTATTGGTAGCATTTCAATTTGAGAATTGTCGTAAATCTGCGCAGTCTTGAGACTTATCTTATCAATTTTATATTGGAGCTTTTCCCGAGCCTTTGGCTCGAGGATCCTCGAACCAAAGGTTCGGGATTTTTTGTAATTTGTTATTTCTCCCTCGTTATGCTTGAACACCAAAAATTGAACTTCAACAAACGGTCTTTCTTTTCTTTTTAATTTTGATAATTCTTCAAGCGATTTAAAGACTTTAGTTATGTCGCCGTTTACTCGATATTTGTTATAAGTTTCCTGGGTTAAACCATCGAGTGAGATTATTATTTTGTCGGGTTTTGCCGATTTTATAATGTCAATATTCTCTGCCAACAACTGTCCATTTGTGGAAAATTCGGTGTAAATACGATTCTTGCGTGCATATTTAATCATTTCGCCAAGTTGCTTGTGCAGCAACGGTTCTCCCTGAAAATGCAAAATAATATTTGTCAGATATTTTTTGTTTTCATCAATTACTTTTTTGAATAAATTCAAGTCTGCAAATCCTTTATCCCTGGTTAGAGTTCCGCTTCCCGAAGGACAAGCAGGGCATTTTAAATTACAGTAGTTAGTCGGTTCAAAAGATATAAAAGAGGGGTGAGGCAAAATGATAAAATCGGCATTTCCGGCTTGTTTTTTTATAAGTCGAAAACTACGATTCAATCTGATGTAATTCAGAATCTTTGTTAAGCTTAGATATTTTATATTTGATAATAAATGCAAGATGTTTTTTTGCGCAAGTTAGTAAAAATTAGAAATAATACTTCCACACCAAACTACCAAGCAATAGTACAAAGGCGAAAATCAAAAAGAATTTAATTACTCCTTCGCCTTTTTTAATCGCCAAGCGAGAGCCAAAAAAATTACCCGCCATATTCGAAACAGCTAGTGGGATTGCCAGCATAAACAAAACCTTAGAACCTAAGAGGAAAGCTGTTAATCCTCCAATATTTGACATTAGATTAAAAACCTTTGCGTTTGCTGTTGCGTCGATTAGTTTCATTCTATTAAAGAAGAAAAATGCGAGTGTTAAAAATGAGCCAGTACCGGGTCCGAAAAACCCGTCGTAGAATCCAATAATTATACAGATAAGCGGAATTTTTAACCAGAAATCAAGTTTTGTTAATTCGGAGCCAGCTATTATTCCTTTTCTGGGAATTAAAGTTGCAATTACGCCAAGCGGCAACATGAAAATTATAATTTTTCCAACAATTTCTGGATTTAGTACTAGTATGGTTTTTGAGCCAATAAATGAACCGCCTAATGAGAAAATTATTCCGAAAGCGATTACTTTCCAGTTTACTTTTTTGGATCGCACAAAATTAAAAACTGCAGTTCCTGTTCCGAAAGTGCTTGCTAATTTATTGGTGCCTAGTGCAAATTGTGGTGGAATTCCTGCAAATAATAATGAGGGTAGTGTAATTAGTCCACCGCCGCCTGCAATGCTATCAATGAACCCAGCAATAAAAAATGCTAAGCAAAGTAGGAGTATGGTTGTTAAAGTGAATTCCATTATTTATAAAAAACTATGCAAAGCTAATTCTTTTTAGAATAAAAAAAAGCGACTAATGAAAGATACAAAAGTCGCTTTTTTGAGTGTTTATAGTCTTTATTTTATCACTGTCATTTTAATAATTTTAACATCTTCAACAGGTCTGTCGTTTTTACCTATTGCAACACTTGCAATTTCATCAATTATATTGAGTCCTTCAGTTACTTCACCAAAAACTGTGTATTGAGCGTCGAGATGAGGCACTCCGCCAGTTGTTGCATAAGCGTCACGTTGTTCTTTGCTAAACTCGGTAAACATTTGTTTTTCCATTCCGTCCATTTGCATATCGGTGTACGATTTGCCCTGAACAATGTAAAACTGTGAACCCGAACTACGACGTTGTGGATTTGTTTGGTCACCTGTTCTTGCCGCCGCTAAAGCTCCTTTTTTATGAAAGTATTGTGGAACAATCTCAGCTGGTAAAGTATAGCCTG
>JBBQCZ010000284.1:0-3428 GCA_038319215.1 Bacteroidales bacterium
GTATGCAGCATCGCCTTATCTTAGTTCCGAAATTTTGTTGGCATATTTGAACAACAATAATGTTCCAGAATTGTCGAGAGCATCGTTAATGCTTGCAAATTCTCCTTTGCCAACAGATGTTGTTGAAGCAGTTGAAAAATCAGACCTAAGCCCTGAGTTTATTGCTTATATTCTTAAAAGTCAAGTAGGTGTAAATGAAATTGAGCAGTTACAAAATCAAATAAGTGGAGTAAAATCTGCTCGTCAGGTTAACTACGATCATTTAATGCGTGCTACTTTTAATGCAGATACAACCGCTGCTTTTGCAGAAACATTTAACTATGTTATGGATTTTATGGGAACCCAAACCGATTATCACGCAAAAAACAGATTGGTTGATATGTATATCAAAAAAGGAATGTATGATGAAGCTTTGAATTTGTTAGGAAATATGAAATTATTGGTCTCTGCTGAAGATAACTCAGGAGCTACAAACGATATTCATCTTACAGAAATTAAAATCGACATTTTGCAAAATCTTAATACAGAACCAATTGGGGATATTGTAAAAAGACATGAAGATTTTCTTGCTGAAATGGCTGCCGACTACAACACAAAAGAAGGTGGTGTGGCACGTGCAATTCTCGAATCAGCAGGTTTAATGGAGAATTTTCCGATTGTATTTTTACCAAACCCTGAAGATGAAGTTTCGACAAAATCTGCTCGTATTAGCGAACCACAAGAAGAAATAGTTAGCAATACAGAATTAAAATCATTATTCAGATTGTATCCTAATCCAGCTAACGATTATTTGGCAGTTGAGTTTATCAATCCAAACGGCGCTTGTAGTTTCAATATCTACAGCATTAAGGGCGAATTGGTAAAAACAATTAGTTCAAATCAACAACTTGGTTTCCTCAGCATTAACATCAGTGATTTGCAACCTGGCAATTATATTATCAATTGTCCAGAACTACAAAGCAAACAGAATTTTGTTATTGTGAGGTAGGGGAAGTGCACTATTCGCCGCGGCGAATGGGGTGCCTAAAGTGAACTAAAGTGCCTTGTAAAATAGGAAAAATAAAATTGCTTTATCGCAATAATGTTTAACGGGGTTATAATGAGAAAAAAGAATCACGGATAAATTAAGTTTTGTTCGTGATTTTTTTGTTTCTCAAATCGACATTCCATCGTCGTGTAGCTTTTGCGAAATGACATGGAATCGTCAAACATGAAGAAAAGACAATTCGCCGCTGCGATCAGTCGAATTTAGTGCAACTACTGCTACTCGGATTGCAACCGAACCGCCAACTGGCGGTGAGCTCACTTCGACTCCGCCGCGGCGGCTCAGCACATCGCAGCGAAGCTAAATCCGAGCCAGCTTGAGAGTTCATTATTTAATTGATTCGTTGACAAAAACAAAATCAATCAAATGCCCTCTGCTCCATGCTTCATGCAAAACATGCTATGTTTATTCGAAATTACTACTCGCAGCGTCTGATGAACCAAAGATACCTAAATATATACAAAATAATATTTATTTCGCAGCCTGATGCTAGGAACTGAAAAATTGCAGATGAACAATTATCGATAAATTTGTTTATTACACTTATATGGACTAAATTTGGGCTAATTAAATTCAATAATTTTAATGAAAAGACATGTTTTAATATCGTTTTTGTCAATTGTTTCTTTACTTGGTTTCGGGCAACATGATTGGTCATTTAATTCTGAGAGTTTTCAATATTCGCATCAGATTGTTGGTAAAGCTTGGGTGCAAGGACAGATTGTAAATGGATTAAATATTGAAATTGGAGCTTTTTGTGGAGATGAATGTCGTGGGACTGCAAAAACCGTTGGCGGAAGTTGCACATACAGTACTTTTCCGCTAACAATGTACAGTAATTTAAGCGATGGCGAAATTATGCATTTTGTTTTGAGGGATACCGATAATAATGAATATGAACTTATTAATAACGTAATTTTTGAGAATGGAGCAGTTACCTGCGAGTTGGGAAATCCATTTTTATGGATGGATGAGTGGTTGTATAAATCTACGGATTTTTTCGTGTTTAATTTAAGCGAAGGAGGGCAAGACGGGCAAATCAATACTGATGATAATACTGTTAGTATTTATTTCCCTGATGAAGTAAATTTTCAAGCTGTTACTCCTTTTTTTGTACAAGCACCTGGAGCAAAAGTATTTATTGGGGGAATAGAACAAATATCTCAAGAAAGCATTATTGACTTAAGTTCGCCTGTAATTTACACAGTCTATGGAGTTGACGGAGAGCAAACTGATTGGACTGTAAGCGCTAATATATTGAGCGGAATTCGCCAATCAGAATTTGAAAATAAAATAGATGTTTATCCTACAGTATCTTATGATGGAAATGTGATTGTTGAAAATGACAAAATTTATTCATTCAATATTTTCAAAATTGATGGCACACTTCTTAAGTCTGGCATAACTAAGAATGGAATTACTGGAATCTATATTGATTCAGCTGGTGTTTATATTATCAAATTTTCTCTAAACAACAATCTAGTTTACAGTACTAGGCTTATTATTGCAAAATAAAAAATCTGATTACATTCTAATTTCTAAAAGAATGCTGTATCCCGAAACATATTCTCTAACATAAAAAAACCATATTTAAAAACATTGTTATAAGCTTTTATATAAATTACCTTAGTCAGGTTATAATTAGGCTTTATGGATTTATTAATTACCCCGTATTTTGCAATATTTTTAATTATTATTATTGGCTTTCTTCTTGGTGGGATAAAGATCAAAGGCATTGGTCTAGATGTATCTGCAATACTTTTTGTTGCAATGGTTTTTGGCTACTATGGTTTGAATATTCCTTCCGATTTAAAAAATATTGGACTTATACTATTTATTTTCACCATTGGCTTTCAAGCAGGGCCATCATTTTTTGAGACTTTCAGAAAAGATGGAAAAAAACTTGTTACTCTTACTTCGGTAATTGTAATTTCGAGTGCTATTGTAGCTGTGGTATGTGCCTTAATTTTTGGCTTTGGACCAGAGTTAACAGGCGGACTGTTTGCTGGTGGAATAACAAGTACGCCTGGTTTGGCGGCGCTTTCAGAGCTTTCAAAATCGGGAAATGCAACAATTGGATATGGTGTTGCCTATCCGTTCGGGGTAATTGGCGTAGTTTTGTTTGTAAAGTTATTCCCACGTATTTTTAAAATGGACATTAAAAAGGCAGAGGAAGATTTTAATAACGACATTGGAGAAAAATTTCCTAAAATAGTGAATCGAAATTATATTGTCGAAAATCCCGAAATTATTGGGAAGTCTATTTCTGAATTACAATTTCGTCAATCTACAGGCGCAAATGTTTCAAGAATACTACAAAACGGTTCTGCATTTACGCCAAACCCTCATACAATTTTGTATAGTGGATCAATAATAAAGGCTG
>JBBQCZ010000285.1:0-3412 GCA_038319215.1 Bacteroidales bacterium
GATGTATGTAAAGTAAGAGAGAAACTCCAGAGGAGTTTGCCATCAGTAACTTAAGTCACATAATAGTGGGAAACCTCTATGAGGTTTTGTAATCATTTATTTTACTTTTCCCCAGATGAATCTGGGGGTTATACATTGAAAACTCCTACGGAGTAAATATTAGAAAATATTTTACCCACACAAAACGTTATAGAGCCACTTGTACTTTACCAAAATAAAACTTGAACCACAAAATTTGTCAGTCAACTGACTGAAGAAACAAAAGGATCACAAAAGAATTAGAAAATAGTTTATCAAGTTGGCTTTTATGTGCTTTCTTTTAATATTTTAATGCCTGAATTAAACTTTTGTGAACCAACGGTCAGCGTAGCTAATCTTTTGTGGTTAAAGTATTTTTTAACCAATTTTAGGAAAGTAGAAATACTTAATCTGAAATTATTTATCAGCTTTATCGTTTGCATATAGCGTATTACTGCAAACTGCGATAAACGTTTCCAACTCATTGTCAAATTTTTCTATCAAGGAGTTTTGTTCTTGTTCAAAGGCATTAATATCAACTTCCTCATTCAATTTTCGTTTTTTAAAGTAGATTGTAATTCCCTGAATTAAAACCTCATAGTCCTGAATTTCGCCTAATAAATCCTGATATACTTTCATTTTCTCAAGTTCTGTTTCATTTATTGGCTGGATGCAGGCAAGCATCTCAACCATATAGCGGAACTTTTTAAATTCAATCCGTATTTTATGCGTATCCTGTGCGTCATCAATGTTTTGCTTCCTGACTTTTTCGACAAGGTTAATAAGAAATTTGTCCGCTTTCTTATTTAATTTGGCTTTATTTATTTTAGTTTTGGAAAGTGATGGGAATTTAAGCTTTTTCTTGATACAAAATTTTCCGACTTTTCCCCGAATTTTTAACTCACGTTCTTTCAAATGTGACAGATAAATTGTAATCTCTGAAGATTGCTCCACACTTTCTAATTTCATAATCTGAACCTGTATATCGCGCAACTTTCCGAATAACTTAAATGCTTTTTCTCCGTTCTTTACCTTTCCAGCATTCATATCGTAGGCTGAAAGAATGGGAAAGATACGCCGCAAAATGACTCTTTTATCATGAATTTGATCGGCTTTGGTTTCCGTTTCAATTTGCTGATACTGCTTAACCAGTGATTCGTACTTAATTGCTATAGATTTCATGGTGAATGATTTTTAACCGATTGGGTTGTCTTGATTTAAAAATTCCGGTTTCGTATTTTTCTTTTTTGGCACCTTCTTCAGCTTTCTTTTGATTTTCAAATCCTTGAATATTTTTTTAATTCTTTCCTTGTGTTTTGCTTCGAAGCTCAAATTATAAAGTGAAGTATGAAACAGGTCAGCGTCTTTTAACAATTCGCTGTATTTATCATGTTTGTGTTTTTTATCGCTGTGGTTTGAGATCATGTTCTTAATTATCTCAATTTCGGCATTAGTGAAGATATTCAGGTCAATCAACACGGTTTCGGCTTCGAATGTTCCCAAGGCGGCATGTTCTTTCACATATCCGAATTTGTACGAGTAAATGTCATGTAATAAACCTGCGATGGTACACAATTCGATATTCAAACCTCTGCGTATAGCCAAAATACTGCAACACTGGGCTACTCCGTATAAATGAAAATACCCGTTACGGCGTATTTCTTTATCATTCTGATTGAACAACAAGGCATCTATTTCGTTACGCACTAATTCAATTCTGTTCATGTTTTTATTATTTTTACAGCTTCTAATCTATCAGTTAGGTTGATAAAATTAGAAGTTTTGAATTTCAATCGCGTTACAAATATGTTAAATAGATATTAATCCTTACTTTCGCCTTTTATTTCTCGTTCAGTAATAATTCTTTCGCTTTCAATAAATCCTTTTTGGCTTCATCGGAAATGACTGGATACGATAAATCCAGCTTTTTCAATTCGTCACAAATTATATTGCCAATGATAAAGCGAGTGTACCACTTATCGTCGGCAGGAATTATAAACCAAGGAGCATCTTTGGTGCTGGTATTCTCAATAGCTTCTTCATAAGCTTGTTGATAATCGTCCCAAAAAGCCCTTTCTTTCAAATCGGCTTCTGAGAATTTCCAGTTCTTCGTAGGGTCTTCTATCCGGTCCAGAAAGCGCTTTTTTTGCACATCTTTCGATACATGCAAAAAGAATTTTAGGATGACGGTGTCATTCTCCACCAAATTTTTCTCAAACCGGCATATTTGCTTGTATCTTTTTTTCCAAAATGATTTATCTATGTCTTTTACCGAATCAATTCCGGCATAATTTTCATTCAACAAATACTCAGGATGTACCTTGGTAATCAATACATTTTCGTAATGCGAACGGTTGAAAATGCCGATTTCTCCTTTTGACGGTAATGCCGCGTAATGTCGCCAAAGGTAATCGTGATCCAATTCGGTAGATGTCGGCGATTTAAAATTACTCACTTTTACTCCTGCCGGATTTACACCCGACATAATATGTTTGATAGTTCCATCCTTTCCAGCCGCATCCATAGCCTGAATAACAATCAGAATGGAATGTCGGTTATTGGCATACAGCACTTCCTGCAATACAGCAAGTCCCTTAACACTTCCCTGAAGCATAATTGCGGCATTTTCTTTGTCAATTTCCTTGTGTTGTACATCGGTAGAAAATTCGATTAACGAGACTTTCTTACCAACTTTTACTTTAAAGTCACTCCAGTCGAATTTATTTTTTTTGGTCATAGCAGTTGATTTGATAAGTAAAAATCTAAGAGAATAAAAGGACTGATAAACTGTATATATCAATGCTTTGAATATTGAATCAACGAATAGAAAGTAAAAATTTTAGCTGTAAAGATACATTTAAAATCGCATTACAATTCATCTTCATTTTTCGGGTCTTTTTCGTCCATTTCTGTTTGGGCATTTAACGTATCTATCATATCATGTTTATCTTTCTGATTCCGAAAAATCAGGTAAAGAATTAATGCTAACGCAAAAGCTCCGACAATAACTAAAATAATCCAGTTGATTTCCATGGTGTTTTGATTTTTAAAGGTTGAATAACTTGTTGCTACTTTTTCTATTTAAGAATTAAACAATTAGAACCTATTATAGTTTTACAAAAAACACTTGTTGTAGTACTTCCTTATTGCTGAAATGATTTTATAAAAAATGCCGTTCAAAGCAAATTGCGTTGAACGGCATTAATTGAAGGAATAAATAACCTCTTATTTATTTATCGTCATTATAAATATATACAACATAAACAACAACTTATTCCTTGATAAATTTCACAGCATAATTGCCTGTATCTGAGCTTACTTTTAGCAAGTAGTTTCCACTTGCCAAACCACTCAAATCAACCTGAGAAGTACCCACAATGTCTTGAGTTTTCAG
>JBBQCZ010000286.1:0-3377 GCA_038319215.1 Bacteroidales bacterium
GGGACGGTTACTTAAGAAGGCCCCTCGACGAGATTGTAGATGACGCAAACTCGTTTATTGCAGAAACAAATTTCAACGTTCAGCATAAAGAATACTTAAGAAAGCAAAACGAGCGAGAGAAACCTAATAAAAATCCCGCAAAAATGTTTTCGATAAGTGATGAAAGTATTCGGTCACTCGAAGTTGCTCAAAAACTTAATAATAACAATGGCTCCACTGATAGCACTGCCGATGTAGGATTCAATTACAGTAAATCTGCAAATGATTTAGTGATTTTAGATCATATTAATGTCAGTGATGCAGAACGAGTTTTAGCTATAGTGCAGACGCTCGACCCCCCTGGCATTGCCTCACGTGATATTCGCGAGTGTCTTATATCGCAATGCAAAGCAATACTTAATCCAGGACCATCTCAGCTTCTTGCACTAAAAATTATAAGTGATGCGTACGAGCCTTTTATAAAAAAGCATTATAATATTATAATCAAGCAACTTGGAATATCTGAGGAGGATATTAAGGCTGCTATAGATGTAATCAAACGGCTCAACCCAAAACCTGGCGGTGGCGACTCGCACGCAGAGCTTAATACTGTCATACCCGACTTTATAGTCGAACACGATGCAGAGACTGATGAGTTAAGCATAGCGCTCAACGATAATAGATTGCCCAGCCTTAAATTAAGTAAAGCCTACGAAACTTTGCAGAAAGAAGCTAAAGCTAAAAAGTTTAACAAAGAAACAAAGAATTGGATTAGAGGCAAACGAGAAGATGCCAAATTTATGATTCAGGCTATAAAGCAGCGCAAAAACACTATGCTGAAGGTTATGACTGCGATTGCTACTCTTCAAAAAGATTTTTTCTTCGTTGGCAAATCGGGTCTAAAGCCGCTGATTTACAAGGTAGTAGCCGAAGAGACGTCGCTTGACATTTCCACTGTTTGCAGAATTGTTAATGGCAAATACGTCCAAACAGAGTTTGGAACCTACGAGCTAAAATTCTTTTTTAGCGAATCGTTGATTTCCGATGATGGAGAAGATGTTTCAACTACTGTAATTAAAGAACGAATCAGAGATATGATTGATTCAGAATCAAAGAACAAACCATTTAGCGATGACCAGATTAGCAAAAATCTCAAAGAACTTGGTTTCAATGTAGCAAGAAGAACAGTTGCAAAATACAGAGAACAAATGCGTATTCCGGTTGCCAGATTGAGAGTAGAGTTATAAATTATTTTTCCTTAATTTATTATTAAAAAACGAAACAAAGTTAAAATATGACTGAAGCACAAATAAAAAAATATCTTGTACCACCATCAGCAAACATTAATTTGAATAAAATTGATGCCAATGAGTATAAAAGCTACAAAGGATCTAAAGAAAACGCGATTGAAGAAGTTCGCCAAATGAATTTACAATTGGATCAACTTCAAAAGATTCAAAATGGCGAAAAAAAGCATAAAGTGCTGATAGTCTTTCAGGGAATGGATGCAAGTGGAAAAGATGGCGCAATACGAAATGTTTTTAACAGCGTTAATCCCAGTGGGGTGTATGTAGCACATTTCGGAGCTCCTTCGACCAAAGAACTTAGCCATGATTTTCTCTGGAGAGTACATCACAAAGTACCCGCAAACGGCGAAATGGTGATTTTCAATCGTAGCCATTACGAAGACGTACTTATTGTTCGTGTACAGAACCTGAAAAGCGAAGAAATATGGGAAAAACGTTATCAACATATCGTAAATTTTGAAAAATTACTTTATGATGAAGGTACCAATATATACAAGTTCTATTTACATATTAGTAATGAAGAACAAAAAGATAGGCTTCAAGAAAGAGTTGACAACCCTGACAAACATTGGAAAATAGAACCTAATGATTTTAAAGATCGCGAAAAGTGGGGCGAGTACATTGATGCCTACAACGATATTCTTAACCTAACAAGTCGCAAATGGGCGCCTTGGTATATAATACCGGCTAATAAAAAATGGTACCGTGATTTACTGATTTCAAGTATTTTGGTTAGTGAACTTTCGCAGCTCAACATGAAATATCCTAAACCAAATTGTGACTATTCCGGAATTGTCGTTAAATAAAAATGTGCATGAACAGACAATTGTCTTTGTTCGTGATTGCTTTCATAAACGGAACTAAACATATTTCAAATTTTTTTTGGAACTGTCTCATAATCAGAAAAATTGTAACGCCGCCATTCTGAGCGAAGTGAAGACTGCTGCTTCGTGGTTTTCGTTTCTCTCATAATGCCGTTATTCTGAACAAAGTGAAGACCACGAAGTAGCGGCGAAGCCAATCCAGTTTTCAATCAGTGTTTGGATTCTTCGTTTCACTCGGAAAGACCTTTATAAGACACCCCATTGTTAATTTTAATTGTTAGCAAATTGTTCCTATATTATTAAAATTATTACAATTTCTATCAATATATATGAAATTATCAATATTTAATTTGCTACATACAGAATAAATAATTATTTTGGAAGTATATCAATTGTTAATGAATAAAAAATAGAATGAAAAAAGTAGATTCACTATCATCGGCGCGGGGACGGCTCTTATTGCAAGAGCTTTTCTACGAACTAAAATACCACAAACAGCTTGGCTCGTTAGCAATTATAATTATTTGTTGGCGTGTCTGCGTGTATGATTTAGAACTATCAAAATATGTAAAAACAGAAGTTAGCATTTTACATAAACTTGGATTTATCAGAGGTACGAAAATATGGATGGAAGAAATTGTAAACAGGTTTTACTTTTCTACTATTAATTCATTCGTATATTTTGGAGCAGCAGTTTTGCTTTTGCTTATCGGTGTTAGGCGATTTAGCGAATCTATGGATGATAATTTAGTTATTGCTGGCGTTGTTTTTGAATCACTACTACTATTTTTTATGTTTGTAGTGATGCTTTTTACTCCAGACGAAAATTCACCAACTTATACTTATTCCGAAAATTCAGATGATTCGCAAGCTGAATTAATTTCTGAAATTGGCGAAATAGCTCGAGATTTTGCTCAATCAGCAGTCCAATTCGAAAACCTTAATGAGCAACTTGCAACTTTAAACACAAATCAAGAGAATCTGATAAATAAGATTGAGCTTATGGCTGTTTCTATGGCTGATTGTTCTTCGCCAAATCCAAATCTAATTATTGAAATGAAACAAACCAACGAAGAGCTCCATAATTTCAGGAAATCTTTGGTCGAACTAAATACAATAGCGACAACACTAAAGAAAGAAGAAATTGAATTTTCGGTCAGGAAGGAATTAGAAAAAATTATTTCAAACAAAGTAATTTATTCCGGCAATGAATAATAAACGAAAGAAAAAAATAGTAGAAATCTATTTTATTCTATACCTTGCTGCC
>JBBQCZ010000287.1:0-3367 GCA_038319215.1 Bacteroidales bacterium
AAGTTTTAACCGAGGCACAATCATGCACAGCCATTTATCATGTCTGGTTAAATCATCTCTTGATACTTCCTTTCCAAGCCATTCTTTAATCAAAGGATTATTTACATTATCAGAATATACCCAACTTTTACCTTCTTCTACATCGTTACCTGTGTTGTATGGAGGATCAATAAATACACATTTAATTTTATTTGTAAAAAGAGGTAGTAATGCTTTCAAACCGATTAAATTATCGCCCTCAATAATCATATTGCCGTTGGCTTTTTCTGGTTTATAGTGCAGTTCGGGAACTTCGTCCAAAGTATGAAAAGGAACTCCCAAATGGTGGTTCCAGATTATGTTTTTCCCTTTGAATTGGAGTGTTGGCATAGCAATTTATATTTTACTGATTATTTGAAAAGTCCGTTCAACGTATGTTTTTAATTCACCATCGTAAATTGGTTCACTGTCTGAATTTGGGCTTGTATGATGAAATTTCTTAGAGTAATCATTAATTTCGTGCAAGTCTGATGAATACTCTTTTAACCGGAATAATGGCTGGCCATCAATACCGTTGTCAATTTTCTCAATGAATTCGCCCAACCATTGATTGGCAGTAAATTCACCATAAAATTTTATTCTGAAATATCCTTCTAAGATAGGGCGAATACAACGGGCAACATTTCGTTTTTCTAAATCTGTTTCTACTCCATTAGTTAAGAAGTTATCTAAAACAGAGTAGTCTTTGAAAAGTCCGTTTAGCGTTTCGTTCTCTATATCGTAATCAACGATTTGAGTTGATTTTCGTAACTCACATAATTTCAAAACCTGACATTTGTTTTTTACTTTGTCCCAAAACTCCTTTGCAAATAACAAATTATGAGTTAACACAATTAGCTGGTTTGCTTTTAAACCTAAGTTGTACAGTTGTGTTATTGTTGCATTTTTTCGTTCAATATCAAAACTTGAAATTGGGTCATCGAACACAATTATTTTCTTTTCGATTTCAGTATCAATATGCAGTTTTGCCAGAAAAAACGAAAGGGCAAGAGCTGTCTTATCGCCTTCGCTTAAACAATATTTAACTGATGGATCGCAAGCATTATCTTTGAAATTTACTTTGTTGCCCGAAACAAATAAGCCATATTCAGCAAAAGGTTCATCGCCTCCACCTTTGTAAGTGCTTTTCATTTCCCGGATTTCAAGGTAAGCTGCAAATTTTTGAAGGTAAGTATTGATAATACCACTGTATCTATCAAAAGTGTCTTTTGAGTATCTTTTTAATTCACCTTGTAATTCAGTATTTTTTTGTTTTAGCTTTTCCGAAGTTTCTTGCTCTTCAACGTACTTTTTACATTGTTCCTTTACTTCATTATTAGAATGCCTTGTACTTATCGCCTGAAGACGTTGTAATTCTTTTTCGAGGATGGTTAAATCTTTGGATTCTCTATTTTTAAGTTCTGTAATTCCTGTATTAAAATCATCAATCTTAAGATTATAGGAATCAATAAGTTTATTTATTTCATCAATTGTAGATTGCAAGTCAGTAATTATGGAAATTGCATCTGGCTCTAACGCTTTTATTGGATTGCCAGTTTTTTCATCAACCAATTCTGTTAACTTTTTAGACAACTCAATTATTGAGTTTTGATAACCTGAAATAGAAAAAGCAGGAACTTCTTTCTTAATATAGTTGCCCCAGAATTCTAAAAAACCGGTATTGTGATTGTTCTCTTTCTCAATATTTGAAAGAATAAGCTCGGAATTGATTGATTTAACTTTGTTTTGCAGAAGTTTTGTCTTTTCCTGTAAGCTAATATATTCTTCGTTAAAATATTGCTTATAAGCATTAATAATTTCAACTGTGTCATCAAATGAACGTAAGCAGAATGGGCATTTGTTATCAGAAATATTATCATACCCGTCTTTAATCCATTGTTCCGATTTGCTGGCAAGATTTAATGAACTTTTATGGTTATCGACCATTTCTAAATACTTCTCAGAAATAGTATCAATTGAGGTCTGCAAAAACTCAATAACTTTCTCAAACCTTATATCGTAATCAATTTTTGAAATCCTTTTTAAAAGTGCGGTTGTCTTTATTTTCTCAGTTGACTTTGCAGTATCAATTTCAATCTTTTTATCTGCAACCTTTTTTTCAATTTCTCCATCTATTTGAAAATTGAGGATTGTACTAATATCAAAACCGCTAATAACCTTGAAAATCTTAGCTTCAATTTCTTTTAATGAGTTATTCTTTTCTTTGATACTGTTTTTAATATCCGAAATTTCTTTTTTTAATCTTATTCCTTCTTGTCCGATAATTATTTCAAAAAGGTTTTTTTTATGTTGTGGAAGAATTTCAAATCCAGTATAAACATTATCGTTAATAAAATGAATGTCAAAAATTTCAATTATTGGAAAGTTTGTATCCCATTCAGCATTTGAATATTTGATTGGTGCAGGATGATCGTCAAATTTTATACTAACCTCCGGGCTATTTAAAGTGCCAAAAGTTCTTAGCTGATAAAGTAAAGCATCATTTTCTTTTAGTGATTTCAGGATTGAAGTAAAAGTTGTTTTACCGATACCATTTTGTCCGTAAACTAAAGTAATTGGTTTGAATTCGCCATTCCATGTCGGGGTTGTATTTACTGAATAGTCAGTAAACTTTCCAACATTTTTTATATGAATGACCTTGTTTATCACTTGTTTTTCTTATATTTTAATTGTTTTTCAGCAACCTTTAATGCTTCAAGTCCAAATTCTTCTTCTTCCAATTCGTAAAGTACTTTTTCACTTAAAAAATTAATAACCAATTTATCTGAATTAGTTTTATAGAGTTCCGCTAATTTTAAAACCAACTCTTTTGAGAATTTCCGTTCGCCACGTTCCATCTTACTCAATATCGCCACGTCAATGTCTATGGCTACTGCAGCTTTTCGCAATGAAAAACCTGCCTTTTCTCTCAATTCCCGTAATTGCAGTCCTACTGTTGACATTTTATGTGTTGACATTAGTTGTCAAAGATAATTCAATTTCATTTACTGTATCAAAAAGTTTTCAAATTATTTATCAACAGCTTATTATCGGCAGGCGGGTCGGAAAGAAAAGCATGTGTGTGGCTGCGAAGGGACGGTTGCAGGGAAGGGCAGTCACACTCTTGCTTTTGAGGGCTAGGTTTTCCTCTTTCTTCTTTGTCTTTATGCAGCAAAAATTTCATTGTCATTCTGCCCGGGTTTCGTAAGCTGCTTTACAACGTGTGTGTATGCGCACTATTGCGTATATCTCAGCCTTGTGCGTAGCCTTGTACATGCCTTTATGTAGCTTAAATACTGAGTTAATTTACCTTGGCTTGCGCGCACTTGCAGCGCTTGAGCTTCAGTCC
>JBBQCZ010000288.1:0-3347 GCA_038319215.1 Bacteroidales bacterium
CATGTTTATAGCACTGGAAACACCGGAAATACTTGAAAACATCATTGATTTAAAATAAGTAGCTGGATTTGCTGATGCTTTTACAAATAAATAAGTACCTGTTGATCTCCATGGATTTGCATCGGTTAATGAAAGATCAGCACATTCTTTTTTTTCATCACCGTTCAACCATAACCTATGACCACCATAGTTATTGACCATTCGATAAATGCCTGGTGCATAAACGGTCCAATTAGTAGTTGTTTTCCAGCCCACAATTTCACCATAACCTCGAATTTCAGGTTTATTACCAGAACCATAACTGGAAATTGTTATTTCGTTTCCAACGATTCCACTTGATGAAAAAATAAAAGATTCACTAAGAGTCCAAACATCACCAGACTTTAGTAAGATGATATCACCGGCACTAAAAACTGTAGAATTCACCTTTGAAAGTGTTTTCCATGCCAATGCTTCAGAAAGACCAGAATTGGCATCATTACCTGCATTCGACACATAAAAAGTTCTTGCAAAGCCAGTAATCGAAAATAAGACAATGAATAGGAATAGTATAACTCTTTTTTCTAGCATTTGATATATTTGTTTCATCTCAGTTGTAAATAATTGTTTGAATAAATAGCTCTCTTTACCTTATCTTCTCCTTAAAAATTATTCAATACCAATTAATTAGTTGAATACTTTTTTTGATACTTCCATACTTTTATCACATTACAACTATTTCAAAACAAAGTCCAAAAAATAAATTTACTAGAATATAAATGTCAAATTAAAATTAGAAATCTAATATTCAACGATTTAAAATTGAATATTTTTCAAAAAAAAATAACTTTCTGTTTAAACAAAAAAAATAACTTTTTTTTCGCTTCTTTAAACCGCACAGTTGTGTAAAAATTGGGGACAAATTTAGAAAATCAACATTTGATTAACCAAATTAGGTGTAATAATATCAACAATTATATACTACTAAAATATTTTGTTTCAATATTGATAAATATATTGGATTAGGAAATTTAACTTAAATTAGAAATGATTTTCAAATGAAAACTAAAATTACGGATGTAAAAATTATTAATCTCCCCAAAATCGAGGATCCTAGAGGTAATCTTTCTTTCATTGAAGAAGAAAATCATATACCTTTTAAAATTGAACGAACTTATTGGATATATGATGTGCCAGGCGGACAAACACGTGGAGGTCATGCTTTTTTAAAACAACAAGAACTAATTATAGCACTCTCAGGTAGTTTTGATATTTTAATTGATGATGGAATAGAACAAAAAACTTTTTCATTTAATAGGTCATATTATAGTATATATATACCATCAGGTCTATGGCGAAAAATGGAAAATTTTTCTACAAATTCTTTGGCGATGGTAATTAGTTCAACCAGTTACGATGAGTATGACTATATTCGAGAATATTCTGATTTCATTAATTATAAAAAGTTATGAAAAAAAATTCAATTTACGATTGTTCAATTATTGAACTTCAAAAAATAAATAGTCGAGCAGGAAATATTACGCCTGTTACAAATAATGAAGATATTCCTTTCAAAATTAAACGGGTTTTTTTCATTTATGATATACCAGGAGGAGAAGATCGCGGTGCACACGCTCATAAAGAATGTCATCAATTCTTAGTAGCTGCAAGCGGAAGTTTTGAAATTGAAATGGATGATGGTATTAACAAACGTACGGCTATTTTAAATCGACCATATTTTGGGCTTCATATTCCGCCAGGAATTTGGGCAGCCGAAAAAGGATTTTCGTCTGGATCAGTTTGTCTAGTACTTACTTCTGAAAAGTATAATGAGCTAGATTATTTAAGAAATTATTCCGATTTTAAAAAATTCATATCAGAATGATACATCCAACAGCGGAAGTTCAAACAGAAAATATTGGAAAAGGAACTAAAATATGGCAATTTAGTGTAATTTTAAAAGATGCTTGGATAGGAAAGAATTGTAACATAAATTTTAATGTATTTATTGAAAATGATGTAATAATTGGAGATAATGTAACAATCAAATCGGGTGTACAGATTTGGGATGGATTAAGAATCGGGAACTTTGTCTTCATTGGCCCTAATGTGACTTTTACTAATGATTTTAATCCAAGATCGAAACAATTTCCTGAAAAATTCCTTAAAACAAATATTGAAGATGGCGCTAGTATTGGTGCTAATTCAACTATTTTGGGAGGAATTAGGATCGGAAGTTATGCAATGATCGGGGCTGGTAGTGTTGTTACAAAAAATGTTCCTGCTTATACTTTATGGTACGGAAATCCAGCTGTTTTCAAGGCAAACATATGCAAATGTGGCCAGAAACTTGATATTCAACTAATTTGCTCAAAATGTAAAAAGTCATTTAGAAAGATAAATGACCAAATAGAAGAACTATGATAAAATTTCTTGATCTTAAAGCTATAAATGACAGTTTTGAACCAGAATTATCCAAATCCATAAGGAGGGTAATTGACTCAGGTTGGTATTTATTAGGGAATGAAGTAAATGAATTTGAAAAGGAATATTGCAACTTTATTGGTACAAGACATAGTATTGGAGTTGCAAATGGCCTGGATGCCTTAAGACTAATATTAAGAGCTTATGTCGAAATGGGGGTAATGCAAGAAGGTGACGAAATCATAGTTCCAGCCAATACCTATATTGCAACTATTCTTGCCATTACAGATAATCGGTTAAGGCCAGTCCTGGTAGAACCGGTTATTTCAAATTATAATATTAATCCCTTCCAAATTGAAGAAAAAATTACGGCACGAACTAAAGGAATAATGATCGTTCATCTATATGGACAATGTGCCATGCACCCTGAAATAAACCGATTGGCATATAAATACAATTTAAAATTGATTGAAGACAATGCGCAGGCAACTGGTGCTTATTTCTATCCAATTCATCAGTACAAACTAGGCATGCCTTGTCTCTCCAACGATACACCAATCCGTACAGGCGCGATAGGCCACGCAGCAGGCCATAGTTTCTATCCTGGCAAAAACCTGGGTTGTTTAGGCGATGGAGGCGCTGTGACAACAAATGATGATGAATTAGCTGCCATTATTCGGGCTTTGGCAAACTATGGTTCTAATAAAAAATACGTAAATAATTACCAGGGACTCAATTCACGTTTGGACGAAATACAGGCAGCCATCTTACGAACCAAATTACTGCGGCTTGATGCCGACAACCAGCGCCGCCGGGAAATTGCCAACTACTATCTAAAGAACATTAAACATCCAGATATAATACTGCCAACCCATAACTTGGAACCTGGAACTTTAAACTTGGAACTCTCCCATGTTTGGCATCTCTTTGTTATTCGCCACCCC
>JBBQCZ010000289.1:0-3329 GCA_038319215.1 Bacteroidales bacterium
GGCTCAACCTAAGCTGGCATTAACAAGAATTGCAACAACATTGATTTCCATTCCTCCAATTGAAGAACAATTTCGTATAGTTCAAAAGTTTGAATCACTTATGGCAATCATTGACCAAATGGAAGAGAAATTAAAGAAAAAAGTTGAGATTGTTGAGAAGTTGGGAACGGCTTAAGAATTAAAAGGGGGAACTCAATTAAATCGAGAACACATGAATCTTCAGGCAATAAGAATTCTCTTATCAAAATAACCTTTAAAAAACAGGAGGACAAAAATGTCGGATTTTAAATTTGAAGTAACCGAAAAACACGGCACCTTATCTGAATCATCAAAGGGCTGGACAAAAGAGCTTAGAAGCATTAGCTGGAACGACAAAGAAGTGAAATACGACCTACGCGAATGGGCGCCAGATGGTGAGAAGATGGGCAAGGGCATCACGTTATCAAAAGAAGAGTTAAAGGCTTTAAAAGACATTTTGGACAGTGTGGAGATTAGTCTGATTTGATAAATAAGAAAGGCGGTGAGTGATATTTTAATAGAAAAAGGGAAAAAATTAATTTGCATTCGTTTTGTTGACTTAGGGGGTTTTGATTGCATCGGAGAACATAATAAATTAATAAAGCAAAATGGTTATGTTTGGTTTGCAAAGATTGGAAATAAAATAGCAACTAAGGTAGTAGAGAAGATGATTGATGATGAAACACCGTATTTGCTACTAAAAGACCCTAGAAAAGCTTATATAGCTGAGTTTAGTGAATTTTGCGAAGTGACGCCCTCTGATGGGGGATATCCAGATTATTATAAAACTGAAATTCCACAATCTAGAATAATTTCTACTTGGTTTCAGCTTACTTCTATAAAAAAAGTTGATGACTTGGCAATACTAAACGATGTTGTTCTAATAAGCAGCAGAAGACCAATTTTAGAAACGACTAAGAAATCAATGGCTTCACATTTCTTTATTGTAGCCAAAAGTGATATTGAAGTATAAGGTGGTGAATACATGAAAAACATCTTTGAAGCATTGGGAGTATTTAGAATTTTAAAGTATGATACTTACATGCTTAAATATGACGACCTCGAGGTATTGAGAAAAGAGTTTATCAATAAATTTCCGGTGAACCAATTGCCTAATATGCTTATTGATGATTATGTTGTCGGAAATCGTGAAGAATCTTTCTGTTATTGGCTTGAGACAACCCTTAGAGAACTTGGTAGTATTAGAGGTGGTTCACCAGCAGATAAAAAATTTGGCGTATATTACAGGAAATCTGAAAGCGCTTACCGGACAATTTCAAAATGGGATAATGATTTAGATGCAGCCAATGCTTTTTTAAAAATCAAGCAAGCTTTATGTGAATTACTTATAGCCGGAGAAAAGGATGATACAGAGGCTATTATAAAAAATCCAATATCAGCAATGTTTAAAAATAAGATACTCACATCATATTTTCCTGATAAATATCTCAATGTATTTTCAGAAGAACACGTTGATTATTTTCTAAGCAAACTTGGAATGAAATATCCAATCAATATTGATATAGAGGGGAAACGTAAGCTTCTTATTGAATATAAAAACAATCATGATGAATTTAAACACTTCAACAATTACCTTTTCATGGTTTTTTTATACGATTGGGATAGCCCCAAAATTAAAGAAATAAGACTCTTACCTATGAGTTCAAAGTACGAATTTCCCAATATGACATATAAAGAAATTCAAGAAAGTTTCTTTTTAGGTGCTCTAGTAAATTCAAAAGATGGTCACTATAATTTTAGAAGTTCGGGCATTAATACACCCTCTGGAACGCTTATACTTTTTCAAATAGACAATTCAGTTATAGCAAGTGCAAAACTAAGTAAAATTGTTAAGCATGAATCTCCTTTGGAAGGAATTTATAATGGTGCTTATGTGTTTGACATAAATAGCATAAGAATCTTTGAACCTATAACTGCTGAAGAAATTAGGAAAATCGACCCCAATTTCAACTCGTTTTCTCAAGTTAAACAAAAGCTAGATTCTATTAAATATGATGAATTTATGGCACTCATTGATTCGAAATCAAACCATATATTAATACCAGAAGAGATACCTGCTGAAGAAGCTGCAAAGTATATCGAAGGGTCTAAGAAGCAAATTGTAGTAAATTCCTATGAACGAAACCCTAAAGCAAGGCAAGCCTGTATCGAAATTCATGGTACTAGATGTATCATTTGTGACTTTGATTTTGGTAAAGTATATGGAAAAGATTTTGCTGGGAAGATTCATGTACATCACATAAAACCATTACATGAAATTGATAATGAGTATGAAGTTGACCCAGAAATGGATATGGTTCCAGTCTGTCCTAACTGCCATATGATATTGCACTCTAAATCAGATGGAACTTATACCGTTGTAGAAGTAAAATCGTTATTATGTAACTAGGGAGGGAGCAAATGGCAACATATAAGGAGATTCAGGATTATGTCAAAGTGAATTATAATACGTCAATTAAAACTTGCTGGATAGCAGATATGAAAGAGTCACATGGGTTGTCTAAAAGAAACGCACCTAATCGCAAAAATGATGAAAGCAAAGTATATCCTTGTCCAAATGATAAGAAAGAAATGATAACTCAAGCATTTAAGCATTTCAAAATGGTGGTGTAGAGGAAGGTACAATATTTTTGAGAAAAGGGAAAACAGAACTAAAATTAGAGATTTCAATTGATAGTTCTATGTAATTGTTCAAATCAGATGGATGTAGAATCAATAATTGGAAGAAAAGTGAGATTTGACATAAGAGTGCAGCGGGGATTCCCCGCTGCATTTTCTATTTTGATATTTCATTGATACAATTCATACAAATCTTTTTCATTCTAAAATCTTTCAATGCATTCTTGTTCGCGCAAATGTAACAAGTATTTGTTGTTTTTCTTAGTATTATCAAATCAGATTCAACAAAAATTTCAAGTGAGTCACTAATAGCGATGTCGAGAGTCTTTCTGAGTTCGATTGGCAGGACAATTCGTCCCAATTTATCTGTCAATCTAACGATTCCGGTTGCTTTCATAAAACCTCCAATTTTACATATTATTACAATTATAACCTGTTTTTTTATTTTGGTCTATGACTTTTTAATGGAATAATCCAGTGAATCCTTGCATACAATTCAGAGTAAACAAAATAAAAGGTATTCCAATTTTGGAATAAATTAAACTGGAGGAAATTATGAGCAAGAATCAGAACAGAAGCGTTAATGAGAATTTTAGCAGCATGATTAAGTATTTGAGGGAAAAAAATGGATATTCACTCGCAGAACTCAACGAGATGACAGGTATTTCTCA
>JBBQCZ010000290.1:0-3297 GCA_038319215.1 Bacteroidales bacterium
GCTAATAACTGCATAAAACAGGTTAAAAAGTAACTCTAAAAAAAGTGCTAACTAATTTGCATGAATCAAAACAATCCATAAGGAAAATCATTTTTCAATTATGCAACTAAAATTTCAATATTTCTATTACCGCTTTATCAACAGTTATCAACAGTTTGTTGATAGGTTTGTAATAGAATTTAAATAAAGTTTTAGTGAAAAATTAAAAAGCGAAGATTGAATTTTCTTCGCTTTTTAATTCGTATAAAAAAATGTAATTCAGTTATCTAACTATTTATTTACACATATTTAGAGTTGTCGGCACTATAAAGTTATGAATAAAATGAAATTTTTACGAATACTTTAAACAAAATGTTTTAATTGTTAAGGTCATCATAACCTATGTTTATTCGATACTTTATTCCAAACTTAAATAATACTCGACCAATACCTAATTCACCATAAGCGCGTATATTTTTGGTGATTTCGTAATCAGTTCCCAGATTTAATGTAAAACCTTCGCCAAGGCGGCAGTTGAAGAAGCAGCGCCAAGAATTTCGTTGCCATTCAAGAATTGTGTATCTTCTTTTAAATATACCGTAAATATTAGCCCCCCTCTTACATAAGGTCTAAATTTTTTATATTCTATTGGTATCAAATACTTTGCTTAAATTTCAAAATAATCCATCTCCACTTTACGAACGTATTGGTAAGGTACTTGCGGGTAGTAATTCATATCCGTGAAAGTCACAGCGCTGCTGGCTTTATTTATTTTCTGCATCGTAATATGAAATTGACATGATAGAACCACCTTCCGGAGGTAAATTGAATGTGATTCCGGGTTTTAATTCAACTCCATTATTCAAAGTCAATGTCATTGAAAGCATTCGTATTTTTTCATTACCCGAAAAATTATCTAAAACCGTAATATAAAGGCTTGATTTACTATAAGTACCAGAAACAGCAATCGGATTTTCTATTGTAATATCAGCAGGTACATATTCTGTCGAACTTGTTAATTTACTTTTTAGATTTATAAATTTTTTAGGAGTTAAAACCGGAATAGGTTTTGCTAAATACAGTCTATTACCGCTTTCGGGTGATTTTCCGAACCCATGACAAAGAAGTTTTCCCGAATTATCCATTTCTAAAATTGAAGAAATATTTGGTATTCCGAAGAGTGAATATAAGCTGTATTTATCCACATTGTATATTTTCCCTTGCAGACGCATTCGATCCACTTCACCTTTATCGCTTTGAATCCAGTAAATAGCATCATTATTTCCATTAGTTGCATTAGCGATACCTAATCCATTGCTTGGGTCAATGTAATCAATTTTATTTCCATCAATAATTGCTGGTTGGTGATAGGCAGAACCAACTAATTTACCGGTTGTTCCTTCTAATCCCAATCTCCACGTTTGTAGAAACAAATATCGGTCAATACTTGTGTCGAAGAATATTGAGCCATCAGGTAATAATCCTCGTATATTACCTAGTGGTCCATTAAAACTATGCGATTTTCCATTAATTACAGCCCAAACACGAGCATTTGTGTGTGTGTGTCTCCTGCATAATTGTTTTTGTCTTGATACCAAGTAACTTTTCCATAATCAGCCTTATATTCTGCAGGAACTGGCGCATCACTCCATACGCCTTGTGGCGAACGAACTGCAAGTTTAAAATTTTTATTATAAGCTGTTATTGAACCATCTTCGAAAAGACGAATACTTGATGAATATACTTGATTCATTGAAATTTCTGAACCAACCTGTGTTACACGCCAGTAAACTTGTGGATTTGCTTTAACTTGTGAATTTGGGTCTACTGGTTCTGTAGGAGTGCAACTATACAGCAGCAAGCCACAAATTACAGCACTCACCAAAAATTGCTTTATAGATAAACACCTTTTAATAAGCAATTTGAAACAAGTAATAATTTTTTTTATTATGATTCATGTTTTTATTTATTAGAAGTTGATTAAGTATTGTTTTCGGTTCAAACGTTTTCACTTGATTAGCTTATTTTTTGTAAACGGATAAAATAGAAATTGTAAATGTAAAATTTGAACATTATTAGATACTTAAATGTTCATATAAAACTGAAATAATTATAAATATGTAATTAATAAAAATGTTAAATTTGAACATTATTAGATACTTAAATGTTCATCTAAAACTGAAATAATTATAAGTATGTAATTAATGCAAATAATTTTTTTTCAAATTCAATTAAATCATTGATTTACAAATAATAATTCTAAAAAACACAAGTATGAAAAATCAACAAAAAATTTTAGTATCGCTTGCTTTGGCAATCGTAATTTCAACTTCTATGTTTGCTCGCAATCCTATTCCGGGCGTTGGTATTGTTGTAAAACGCAATCCAGGTGGAGGGGCTATCACCGTCAATACTGGTGTTGGAGGTACATTTTCCTCACAATTACCTGAGGGACAATACCTAGTATCATTGCCTCAGGAACAGTTAAATACTGCAGTTGCAGGTGCAATTAGTCGTAGTCATCCTACTAGTGATTATAAATTTGATGGTACTGGAATTGAGTTATCGTTAGCCAAAAGTGATATTCAGGTGAATGGCAAACCATACGTTGGAGGTGCATTTAGTATAACCAAAGCGAGTAATCCAATTGCCATTACTGTACCAAAGGGTGGTGCAGTATTATCGGGCACTTTAAATTGGGACGATGCCGTTATGAATGAAACTCCAAACAATACGAACAATCAAAATGAAAGAACTGAAGAAAAAACGAACGTTGTAACAATTGAAAAGGGCTTGATTTCTAAAGAAACTCCAGACAATACAAACAATCAAAACGCTAGAACCGAAGGCAAACTAAAAGGAAAAGTTATATCACCTGGTGACAAAGGTATGATTTCAATTGGTGGTGGAACCAATACTGGTGGTACTTCCACTGGTTTATTACGCTTGGATGCCAATGTGTTTTTTCCCGTTTATTCTAATCAGTTTATGAGCGTTGGATTCAATGCTGGAGGTAATTACAATAGTTTTAGCAACGATTTTCAAACGTTGCCAACGGTATATAATATGGCAACTCAGGTGACAAATACTGCTGCTTTTGTTGGTGATGTAGCAGTAAAAAGTAGTGGATTTACCTTGCAAGTTGGTCCTCAAGCTAATTTTCATGTAGGAAATAATCTGATTATTTCATCTATTATTGGATTTGGCTTAAGTAATATGTATCAACCCAGAGAATATAAAGCTGTTCAAACCACTAATACTGACATAAAGACTTATACATACGATTTGTTGAAAGTAAAAGAAACTGCTACCAATGGT
>JBBQCZ010000291.1:0-3292 GCA_038319215.1 Bacteroidales bacterium
CAGTATTGTAAACATTGTAAGAAACTTCTCTCATCAGTGGATTATCTCCAGTCATTTGAGCGTCACTTAGCTCCCATGCTTGTAAATCGTAGCCTGAAGTTGGATTATCCAAATCTGGTTCGTCTTCGATACTATTTGCAATAAAACACGCATAAGCAAAATAATCCTGTTGAACGAAATAATTGTAATCAATCCAGATATATCCATTATTACCCCATTCTGTTCCCCAAGAGTTTACGACCCTAAATGCACCATTAGGACCTTTACTATCATCATAGCCGCATAAGATTAAAGCATGATATGCATGTTGTCCTACATAATTATAGGTCTGACTTGTCAATACTACATCACCCAATGCATTCATAAATTCATCACCAAGTTTTGCTCCAAACACTATTGCTTTGCCTTGATACAAATATCTTTTAAGATTTTCAACTGTCTGATCAATTTGACGATAATCTAAGATTTTATAATCTGCGGCCTCACTTGTCCATGAAGACTGTGGAGAAGCGGTACAATTTCCAACACTTGAATAAGGAGCTGTACTCATACGCGCGATTCCTCTAGAAACCATTACATCAAGCGCAGCCTCGAAAGTTGTTCCATTGCAATTAGGACCTCTCTGAGAAGATGGAATCGAGTAAAACAAATCCTTTGGACTAAAGACATTCGACTGATTAGACATATCTGTTGTAGTTAAGTTATTTACTCTTGCGTTCATATAACTACGCAGATTGTAACCACAAGCCCAAGCTACACAAGTACCGTATTGTCCTTGATTTCCAATCGGCGGAAAATACTGACTTAAATCAACACTTGATGGCAAAGCATCATCGCCATAAGCAGTACTAAAATTTATATCATCTGGAATACCAGCAGTATCTTCGCTACTAAACAACCAACCTAAAGTATTAGCAACGTCTTCTGGAGTAATCTCTTCGCAAGAATTCAAATAAACTAGTCCTGCAAATGATGACGCAACAAATAATGATAAAAAAACTCTACTCTTTGTCTTCATATTGATAATTTTTATTGTTTATTATTTCGTTAATTAGGTGTTACAAGAAATACAAAACGTTCTACTTCTTTCCCATTCATTTCTGTATTATTAGTAAAAGTAAAATCAAATTTATCATCTGCCGTTAACCCTTTTACCTCTGGAGAACAACAAACAAAAACATTATTTTCAATTATAGTTTTTCCATAAAATTCGGTTTCATTAAATCGACATATAGAATGAAATTCACAATCTTTTATTTCCGTTTTAGTTTTAAATATTGTTTTAATAAAATCTACTCTGCCATTAAATCTAACATAATTTACCAAAACAGTCTCTTTAAATTCTGCATAATTAAAATTTGTAATTCCAAAGAATCCAGCATTTGAAAAATCGGTATATGCAGCAAAAATAGAATTAGCAAACATTGCATTACCTCTAATAATTGTATTTTGAAAAAATGTATTGCCTTTAAAAAATGTTTTCATAAAACTAACATTGCCATTAAACAACGAATTACTAAACTGAACTTCGCCATTGAAACTAATATCACTAAAAAACGCATCCTTATTTGCAAAATATGAGCCAGAAAAATCGGCTTTATTCTCAAAAATAGAATTACTAAAATCCGCCACTCCCCTATATTCGCAATTCGACGCTATGACTTCATTTTTAAAAATACAATTTTTAAATGTCAATCCTTTCATAAAACAGGATTTTACAAACGCTTTATCTCCATTAAGACCCGAAAAAATCACCTTGCCATTAAAAGTGCAATTTATAAAGCATACAGATTGATTTACATAAAAACATCCAAAATTTAGATTCTCCTTGCTAAGTTTTTCAATTTGTCTAAAATCAATATCAGAAATTTTGAAATTAATTACTTCTTGCCCTCTGAGTCCAGCCGAATAGATTAATGTGAGGACAATTCGGTGTTTTAGCAAAGTAGGAGCAATAAAAAGTTGTCTAAGTTCTGTTTGATTTAAAATAATTGGTAGTTTTGTGTCACGTTTAAGAGAAGGCAGTGCAATAGCACGTTTGGTTTGTCCAATCATTCGGAAATAGTATCTCAAGCCATAAACGGCATGTTTGAAACTACTACGTGAAGGGGATTTTGGGTCGAGAGCTAGTGATGTTAGAAGTTCATTGATTTCATCATCGCTAACAAACTCGGGTAGAGTTCCAAAATGAAGGGAAATCAGAGCAATTCTACGAATGTAGTTGTGCAATGTACTCTTGCTTTGTCCTTTTAAAATTACTTGCTGTTCAAAGGTTTTGTAGATTTTTTCAAAACCATCAACGGATAAAATTGCCTGCTCAACAATGGTAGGCATCGATCTTTTGTTTCTCATACAATAATTTTTAGTGAATAATGAATTTTGTACGAAACATTTGAAAAAATGCCTACTTTTGTTGAGAGCTAGCCGCTGGAAGCGGATTTAGTTCAACTCACGATATAGCCAATAAGAGTTTCAGTGGTTTGCGAAGGGTGTTAGTCCGCTTCTCCCGATAATCGGGGGTCTTGTGACTAAATAGGTAATCGCCTGCACCCTTACTTGCAAATGCGGGTAAATTAAAAAGGAGATAGCCATTAGGCTATCTCCTTTTTAATAATATTATTGCTCATCTAAAAGGGTTTTTGCTGGTGGGTTGCTTTCAAGCAGTAAAGATCTGAGTTTACACACCTTCTCTGTAAAGTTTTACCTCCACAAGATGTTCCTTCCCGTCGTTTACCAGATTTACGAATTTGTTATTGCATTCAGCTCCATCAAGTTTTATGGTTTGCCTCGTTTTTCCTTCATGCAACTGAGTTACCACAATCTGATACCTAGTTTCTTTGAAGCGGTAATGAATCTTATATGTTTGCCAGTCGGAAGGCACTTTGGGGTTAATTAATAGTTTGTTGACTTCAAGCTTTAACCCAAGCACCGATTCCATTATAAGCCTATACATCCAGCTGGACGATCCTGTGTACCAGGTCCATCCACCCCTGCCAATATGGGGCGAAAGGGCATATACATCGGCAGCCATTACGTAGGGTTCAACTTTATACCTTTCAACTTCATCTTGGGTTCTGGTATGGTTAATCGGGTTAATGATTGATAGAATTTCGTAGGCTTTTTCGTTGTCGCCTAATTTTGAGAAAGCCATTGCCAACCAAATAGCTGCATGGGTGTACTGTCCCCCGTTTTCTCTTACTCCAGGAACGTATCCTTTGATATAACCGGGGTTCTGGTTCGATTTATCAAAAGGTGGGTTGAGCAGTTGCACCAATCCATTCTCACGCTGCAC
>JBBQCZ010000292.1:0-3288 GCA_038319215.1 Bacteroidales bacterium
CTGACCGACTAAACTTTTTGTTATATCTTTGCTCATGTTGTACTGTTTTAAGTTTCGTAACTCAAATATACAACAGTAGGGTGAATGTTTAGGCGTTTGCCCTATTTTTTTTTAAAATGTTTGTCGGTCAGTAGTGATTAATTAACTAAAACCATATACTGAAATGAGCTCTAATTTATTTAAACTAAGTTGATTCTTTTCAGTCTTTCAAAAGTGAATAAAATAAAAGAGGTTGTCGTCAGACAACCTCTTTTATTTGCTCTACTTTTTTGAGATATTCTTTGGGTAACTTGCCGGTTTGTTTTTTAAAAGCCTTATAAAAACTAGTACGATTATTAAACCCAGATTCATAAGCAATTGCTTCAATTGTGAGGTTGTTTTTACTGGCTTTATTGAGTAATTCTATAGCATTATTAATCCGAAGTGTATTAATATAATCTGGAAATGAACAATTCAATTTGCTGTTAACTACCATCGATAATAAATTGGGCAACACTTTTAGTTCTTTCGACATATCAGTTAAGGTATAATCAATTTTTAGATAAGATTTCTCCTTTTCCATCAATTCAATTATTCGTAAGCGAATGTTTTCTGCTTTGTTATTATCCAGCTTAATAGTAGAATATTTTACAGAATTTTCAGTATTAATCTGATTTTGTGATTGATAATCGAATAGATTCATAGAGAAAGACAAACGCATAAAAACATAAACAAAAAATATCTGACCAAAAACAGGCATATAAAGGATAACATATTCAATATCCAACTTTAGTAAAAATGGTATGAATGCAAATAACTGAAGGATGAGTAGAATCCATAGGAATTCATTTATTCGTTTATGTCGGGTAATATCAAACCCTGATTTTAATTTCTTTGGTCCGTATTTAAACAATAAATAAACGTTTGCTCCGATTGAATATCCAACGATTATTAAATTATAAATTGTACCGAAAATAGACATTTCACCGGCTTCAGAAAGTCGGATAGTATCGGTTGACCAATGAGGTTGTACAATACATAAAACCAGAAAAGGCAGGTATGTATATGTTGGGATAAATAGCTTCCAATTAAAATCTATCGTTTTTCTGTCGGGATGAAGAAAACTGTATACAATAGAGATTATTAGTGCTCCAAATGAGAGATTAGCCGCTAAACCAAGATGATATAAAAATATGTTTCCTTTGTGGGCGAAAATGAATGTATTGTCAAAAATAGCTGCACTGGCAGCGAAAAACATACAACCCAGCCAAAAATTTGCCGGTTTATTTTTTGACTTAGCCCAACTAAAAATTGTAAGTAGCGTTAAGTTTAAAACAGCTGATGCTGCTATGATTAGCACTATTTTTTTGTCCATATTTAATTAATTTGTAAAAATTAATTTTAAAAATGTTTACAAGAAAATACAAAACCGTGCAAATATAGTAAAATATACTTACTATTCAATTTGTTTGAATATTTTATAAAAAAAATATTAAAATTCGGTTTGTGAGGTTTTAAGATACATGTCTTCATGAACGAGACCTATTCTGGGTGAGGTTTCATGAGAAATAAATAAATGAAGTAAATTGTTAATACATGTAGACCAACTCTCATAACTAATTGATAAGCTGGTAAAGAAAGTGGAAAATTATACCGATTGCAGAAATAATTCAGTCCAATGTCGGTTTCGTCTAGTATATGGTAGGGAAGTTTCCCAAATTTGGAAAACTTCCCTTTTTTTCTGCCTATTCAAGTAATATTCTAATCGTTCAGTAGTGATTGTTTATATTTTTTTACTCCCGAACTGTTGCGATACTCAACGGGAGTTAATCCTGTTTTTTTCTTGAAAAAAATATGAAAATAATCAGGATTTTCGAAATTCAAGCTATATGATATTTCTTTAATCGGTTGATTGGTTGTGGAAAGTAACAGTTTTGTCTCATTCAATTTGAGCTCAAGCATATATTTAGTTGGTGATGTGCCTACAAATTCTTTGAATGCCTTCCGAAATGATGAATAGCTAATATTGAGTTGTTTTGCTACTTCCTCGCCAGTCAGTTGTTTGTAAATCGATTCGCGCATAAGAACTTTGGCTTTATTGATTTTACCAATTAATATTTCGTCTTCAAAATCACGAGTCTTATCGCGATAATACATTAAACCCAAAATATGCATGACGATTCCCACTAGCGCCTGTTGAAAACCAGCACGTTCTTCGTTTGCTATCTCAATGGCTTTAAGATATAAATCAATTATTCGTTCATTGTGACCGATATTAAAAACAGGTGCACGATTAAGGAAAAACCCTTCGGATACAATTTTATGAATGATATCTCCTTTAAATCCAATCCAATATTCATTCCACCCGGAGTTTTCGAGAGGCTTATAGGTATGCCAAACACCAGGCATCAAAAAGAACATTTTCCCTTCTGTTATCAAACAAGATTGTTTTTCATTTCCAAATGTAAAAATTCCGTTTCCATCAGTTATATAAAGCAACTGATATTCATTTAATATTCTTCCATTATCCGCATTGAAGTAATATCCTAACGGATGATTTTTTGGTGGATATGAATCGTTTTTGTTGATAATCTGATGCCCTACCGTAGTAACGGTCAAACCCCACAATTCATCTTCTTCGGAAGTGATTAGGTAGTTTAAATTCAGGTCCATTGTAGTATATGATTTTTTTAAATAGATAAATCCGATAAATTCGAGTATGCAAATATAGAGATTTTTAATTTCTTATTCCAAATAATAATTGGAGATACTTTATTAGTATCTCCAATTATTATAAAATTGATATTTATCTAGAAATCAGTTATAGGGAATTGCCAATACCAACTAGAAAGACTGATAGTATAATTACCGCGATACCGGTAGTAATTGTCCATTTTGTTTTGGGAGCAACTCCTTTCCATTCTTTACGATAAATTCCCCACATATTGGCTGTAAGAATAATAGTTGACATGTGTAGAATCCATGAACTTGCACCGTTACCCAGTTTGCTTTCGCCCATTCCGTAAAAGAAGAATTGTAGAAACCAGATAGTTCCTGCCATTGCCGAGAATATAATATTTTTGGAAATTGGTGTTTTCTTATCCGTGAAATTACGATAGGATTTATTCTTTAAGCTCAAAATTGTTGTCCAGATAAAGTTGGTGGTAAGCCCACCCCAAAGTAATACTATATATGTAACATTATTTTGAAACAATTTACTAGACCCTTCAAATAGTATGTCTGGAGCTTTCATGGCTACCTCAGCCATTGGTTTACCTGCCTCAAGTCCGTAATTAAAGAATGCACTTA
>JBBQCZ010000293.1:0-3268 GCA_038319215.1 Bacteroidales bacterium
ACCACATAATAATCTTTTTGTTGTTATGTCTTGCCTTCATAATATTTAGTTTTCCAACTACAAATATGGAGGCTTTTTTATTCACTAAAAACTGGTGATTTTTAGTTGCGAAAAATTGATGATGCAAAGTTGCTGATTACAGTTGTTTTAATTGAGGCGGGGGGGACCGGCGAAGCCTACTGTAATGAGCAAAGCGAATAACCATCATTTTTCCTAGACTTTTTGTTTCTTTTGTTCACTCAACTTTATATTTTCAAAGGTGTTCACGAGTTCACCGCAAAAAGCGGTTCACTTGTGGCAATGACAAAAGAAAAAAGAGAATTAAAATAATTTAGAAATTTTTATTGTCAAATTTTATAATCCCACAGAAATATTGATTGAACAATACTCAACCTCTTTGTGATTTTTTATTTAGAAAATAGTAAATCTTGTTACTAATCAATGAAAAAATTCTTTGCATGACTTGCCCCGCAATTCGGAGGTAGTCATGCAAATAATTTTTAAAGAAGAGTCGGTGCAAAAAGTACGGTTTATATTACAAAATTCCAAATAGGCTGAGTATAAAATGTAAATGACTTTAAATCTTTTTTAAAAATACAATAATAATTGACCTTAATCCAAAGGCTTTAAGTATAGTATTTCAAAATGGGAAACATTATGACACAAAGTCGTTAGTTTATTTTCTTTACCAGTATGAGTTATAAGACTCTTGTCATTACTAATAGAAATTAAATTCCCAGAGTACAGCCAATCAAACTCAATACTTTCTAATTGATTATAGCGGGAAATCTGAACCTGAGATGTACCATCTAAATTAACGATGTATGATGGGCCATTACACCAATCGCCGCATGATTCTTCAAATGAAAAACAAAGTTTATCAAGACATAATGAATAATTAAAGCAAGGATTAATGATTGGCACACCAACTTGTTCACGAACAATAATGTCTTCTGTATTTGAAAGTCTAATTACTTGTCCTGATTCGTTTCTAAAGAACAGTTCACTTACCACTCCAAGTTTTGCAACAAAAAAACTTCCCTCGTTATCTTGAGTGCAAGCGAAGCGAGTTAAAATTTTTTCATTTTTCTTTTCAAACCACTCTTCATTAATATTTAGTGCACAATTTTCATCATAAATAGAGCAAATTTTCCATTTGCCAGTATTGCTAGTCCAAAGACACTGAAATTGAAATGAGATATACTCGTCACCTAATCCATACCTAGTATTAATAAAATTCAAATCATCTGAAATTTGAAAGTTCTCTGTAAAATCATTTGGGTTAGACGAATTATCCGTGCGTTTTAGTTCACAAAGCAACCTGTTATTTTGGTTTAAAACAAAGAATTTCATGCACCCATTAGCAACTGTTGTGTAAACAATGTCTCCGCTTGAGGTACATCTAAATGAAAAAACGTTTCCTGAAATTGTAAGTTGTTGTTTCTCAAAATCAGATTCATTCATTTTATATAAGTTGCCATCTGATAAGTATATAATCCAATGGTCTTTTGCGGCCAAAATAAATAATGAATCTGCAATTTCTAACTCCATTTTTTTATTTAGTATTATCAGGTCGCTAATAATTTTATCTTGTTCTTCTATGAATTTTTTCTGTTTTGATGTCCGCCCAAGATATGGGTTTGCAATATTACTTTCATTGGGGCTAGAATTATAATATTCTGAAGTATATGAATAGTTATAAATCAATTTTTCATTTCTCCCCTCACCACCATTATTAAATAAGTTATTGTTGCTCAAAAGGACATTTTCAGTTTTGGAAAGGCAATACGCTGCGTATGAGTTGTTGTGAATATTGCAACCTCTTATTTCAATATTTTTCGAATCATAAGTGGAAATTCCAATTGTACCGCAGCCATTAATATTACAGTTGTTAAAAAAGACGTTTGATGAACCGTTTACCGAAAACACGACGCCCGAACAACCACTACCACCTTGATTTTCTGGGACTTTATAGTGCTTGAAATTTCCATTTTGAATCCAGATGTTTTCGCAATTATTGATTTCTACCACCATATCTGTTAGGTTTGTATTTACAATCATCGAGCAGGAATCTAAATTTAAAATCAGATTTTTCTTTCCGGAAATTCTTAAATGATTATCACTGCTATAGGACTTGAGAGGAACATTAAGAACAGTGTATTCGACAGCATTGTCAATTCTAGACTGGAGGTCTTCTTCAAGTTTTATTGTCGTTGCGATTTTGCTAATTTCTGGAATGTTAAGTAAAGTTGTAACATCGTTAGTATTTATTGTTTTAAACAGATGCGTTCTAATAAATTTCACACGATCATTCTCATTAAGTAGTTCGTAAAAATTCTTGAAGTTAGAAATCACAAGTTGAGTGTATTGTGTATTTAAAATAAGATTTTCTTTAAATTTTAATTGTAAATCAGGTGTGAAAATATTATATAAATCAATAATGCTATTTGCCTTTATAAATTCAGCACTCAAGTCACTCATTTCGAAACTTCTTTCAAATCCATTATACATGGATTTTGCATTTTGAATATTTGATTTAGAAATGCGAACATATAAGTTTTGAGAAAGATTAATGAATATTGCATTTTCTTTATCAATTTCAATTAAAGACAAAGGAGTCAAACTTGCAAATAATGATTCATCAAAGAAGTTTTTTACTGCTGTTGGTCCTTTGGTGACTTCTCGGCTTTCTTGATTATATTTGATAAAACAAACATATTGCGTACTCGAAAGATAGTTAAATACGATCCCACCGTCAACTGTATTTATTCCCACAGGTCTATCTGCCCAAATACTTTCCTTTACAAAAAATGGATCAATAGAGGGACTTTCAGCTAGTTTAATTCGATCGATGCCTGCAAGTTCCATTTTTTCAATTCGTTTTGTCCTTTTATTTGAATCAGCCTTTGACATGTCTTGAGAAAACAGGCTGCCAGAAAAGAACAATAACAAAAAAATATAATATACTACTTTCATGTTTTGGTTTTATTTAAATAAGTTTAATCCTTTATATATCTAACACTTAAAAAGAAAGCTTTTGCCTGTTCATCAGAATAGCATATGTTTGAGCCATAAATGAGATGCCTGCAATTTGCATTATCATTACTTGTAGCAGTAGATGACCAATAATATCCATGCCCATTAAGGTTAGCAAAATTATAAACATATACACCACCCCCAATTGCAGAAAAGCCAGTCAGATTAGTTGTTCCACTATTTGGGCTTGACCAATGATCTATTCCAACCTCTTTTAACTCACGCCCCGCAT
>JBBQCZ010000294.1:0-3266 GCA_038319215.1 Bacteroidales bacterium
AATCGGGCGATACAACCTTTTCATGGGTGGCATTTGGTTGGGGCGACAAAGGCTTTTACCTCGAAACACCAACATGGGCAGAACTTAAATTTTCGACTGCATTTAAAGCCATGTTTTTTCTGAGTACAACAGCAATGCACGTAAGTTTTCATCATTCATTAAAAGAAAATGATTCTTGCCGGAAAATTTGCATCAACAAGGAAAGTTATTCTAAACTTATTGAATACATTATAAATAGCTTTCAGATAAAAGATAACGAGCCCATATTAATTAGTGGAGCTTCTTATGGCGAAAATGACTTGTTTTATGAAGCTAAAGGTACATACAATCTTTTTTTTACATGTAATACTTGGGCAAACAAGGGACTCAAAGAAGCTGACTTAAAAGCATGCTTCTGGACACCTTTCGATACTAGTATTTTAGATAAATATAAGAATTAGATATTTTTCTTGCAGAGGAGCATGTTATCGTTCTAATTATAAATAACTATTGCGATATCCGGAAGTTGTCTAAATAATTTTGCAACTAATTCATTGATAATGGATAAGTGTTAAGCATTTTTTAAATTTAATTAATATTACAATTTATATTTACAATATATTACTACTTTTGCATTTTAACTTAAATTCAAAAATTATGATAAAAAATCTACTATACTTTGTTTTGTTTGTAAGTTTTGTTTATACAAATAATGATTTAAAAGCACAGTCTTTTGATGCCGATAAAGTTATTTACGGTTCGAGCCCTTTTCAGGATTCTTTATGGGGTATTGACACGACAACCTGGGATGTTAAATACAGAATAGCACCCACTCTCCCTGGTTTTAGCATAACTGGTTGCAATGGAATTGCATTTGACCCTGAAACATACCAGACATTTATTATAATGAAAGTTACTGGAGTTACAGGTCGTGTTCTTGGGACTATTGATTTAAAGACTGGAATTTGTACAGAAATAGGAAATTTGGGCGATAACTTTTCTTCCATTACTTTTAGAGAAAATGGTCAGTTATATGGCGTTACTGGTGATGGAGCAACAGTTCCTGAAACTCTATATCTGATTGATAAATTAACTGGAGTGCCAACATTATTAACGGCTTTAGGAAATGGAGCTGATGGCGAAGTTATATGCTATAATCGTGCTGATGATTACCTTTACCATTGGTCTGGAAATGGCACATTGGTTTTTGAAAAAATTTTACCTGACCCTCCCTATACAATTACAAATATTCCTGTAATTGGAACAACCGGAGGAGAAACTTTTGGTTCAATGTATAATAACCCCGATCAGTTTATCATTTCGAATATTGCAAGTCATTTTAAAAGATTAAGTACTACTGGAGAATATTCTAACGATTTAAATACAAATCCCGATGATCTTAGAGGAATAGTCATGGTTCCAAATTTTGTAATTAATGATGATTCGATTTGCCAGAGAGTTGGTGCTTTAGAAATAAAAAGTGCTTGCTTGCAATTGTTTGATAGTGTGTATTATCATTGGGGTGACGGAACAATTGATTCAGTTACAACAACAACCGAAAGTATTTCTCATATATATTCTGCTACAGGAAGTTATACTGTAAGTATTGAACTTGCTAATGGTGTAATACCGGCTAGTACATTTACCTCTTTTACTTTGGTTGTTAAGAATACTCCTGGTGTCACATTGTCTGGAAGCACTAATCTTTGTAGTGGAAGTACAGTTCTGCTTTCCGGAACTTCCGGAGGAACTAGTCAGTGGTATATGAATGGAACGATGATACCTGGTGCAACTTCAAACACATATCTTGCAAGTGTTTCTGGCTCATATAATATGACTAAAACTAATTTAGCAGGATGTCGTGATACAGCACAAGTGCCTAAGGTAGTTGTTGATGTGTTAAACCCAGTAATTACATTGGGACATGACACAACTGTCTGTGGAGCTATTACGTTAAATGCTATGAATACAGATGCTTCGTATCTGTGGACCAGTGGAAATAGTCAGCAAACAGAAACAATTACTTCCTCAGGAACTTATTCTGTTACTGTCACAGATTTAAATAATTGTCACAATGCCGATACGATATTAATTAACGTAAATGATTTACCTCTAGTAAATCTCGGTGCAGATGCTTCAGTTTGTTTTCCCGGAATTCTTCTTGATGCAATGAATACTGGTGCAGCTACTGTTTATGTTTGGAGTACGGGTGGCAGTTCTCAAACCGAGCAAATCACAGAAACTGGAATATATTCTGTTTTAGTAACTGATGTCAATGCCTGTTCTATGAGCGATACAATTTCTGTAGTTGTAAATTCTAATCCAGTGGTAGCATTGGGAAATGATACCACTGGTTGTGCCAGTGTTTTGATTACGCCCAATATGTCTGGATATTTTTTATGGAGTGACGACACTACAAATCCTGATTTGCTTGTAACATCCACTGGGACATATCATGTAACTGTTTTCGATAGTAATGGATGCTTGTCGAGTGATACAATTAATGTTACTATAAATGCATTGCCAATAGTTAGTCTAACAATTTTAGATTCAACTTTGTGTTATTATGAGAGTTCTGAAATATTAACTGGATTGCCTTCTGGAGGAACTTTTAGCGGAACTTCTGTAAGTGGTAATCAGTTTGATCCATCTGTAGGAATTGGCTTATACGATATTATCTATCTATATACAGATGGAAATGGTTGTGCTTCATCCGATACGATGACCATCGAAGTTAGTACTTGTGTGGGAATTAACGAAAATCTGTCAAATATGTTTGGTGTTTATCCAAACCCCAGCAATGGAGTCGTTATACTGACCATCCCATTGGAAGGAGCAACAATAGAACTGAGTGACTATCTTGGCAATATTATAGAACAAGAAAGAACTGTTCAAGTTGGAGATACCAGCCTGGATCTTTCTGGCTATCCCAACGGTGTTTACTTAATTTCTTTCAATACCAATAATATGAAAATAACTAAGCGCATAGTTGTTATTCACTAAAATAATTAGACCAAATAATTTAGTTAGGTATATTGGTGCAAGAATGTTGCACTGTTGTCCCTTATTATCGTCCATGTTTCGGGAAGCAAAAAAAGCTATGGATAAAATAGTCGTATTTATTAAAGAAAATTTAAGAAATTCCTAAAACTAATTAGTCGTAACTTTACTTATTAAAGATAATGTTTTTGAACACTATAATGAGTTCGGTGCCAAAAAACCAGTTGGGACTAGCTTCTGGAACGGCATCATCTATGAGAGTTATAGGGCAAATCGTTAGCATGACC
>JBBQCZ010000295.1:0-3233 GCA_038319215.1 Bacteroidales bacterium
CATCAAACAAATTTTTTTTCTCTGCTCGTTTTGGCTTCATTGTCAAAATGATCAGAGAGGATTAATAATGACATAAATATACTAATAATCAATCATATATACAAATTTTTAAGCGTTTTTTATTTTAGTAAAGTAGAAATAATAGTTTAGTATTAAAATCAATGAATTATTGGAATACAATTTTTTTATTCCTTCATATCAACGAGGGTATCGTTGGACTGAAAAGGAAGTTAATTATTTATTAAATGACATAGCTGCATTTAAGTCGGAACCAATAAAGGATACAGATAGAAAAACATGGTATTGTTTACAACCACTAGTAATAAGGAAATGTGATAAAGACACCGGCAATGAGGAGGAAATTGATTTATCTGAAAATTGGTATGAAGTTATAGACGGACAACAAAGGTTGACTACGATTTATTTAATTCTGCATTATTTAAATCAAAGCTATATAGAAAGCAGGAGAATAAATCTCTTCAAATTAAATTATGCCACTAGAAGAAATTCACAAATCTTTTTGGAAAAGGACCTAAATGAAGAAGTCATAGATGACTCAAATATTGACTTCCATCATATTTCTGTAGCATACAAAACAATTCATAAGTGGTTTTTAAACAAGGGTAATAAATTTGATACAAATGAGTTTTCATCAAAATTTTCATTCTTTACTAATGTTATTTGGTATGAGGTAAATGATGGTTCAGATTCTTATGATATTTTCACTCGTTTAAATATTGGTAAAATCCAACTTACAAATGCTGAGCTTATAAAAGCATTATTCTTAAAGAAATGGAATGATAAAGAATCCATTGATAAGCTAAGACTAAAACAGTTACAGATCGCTTCTGAATGGGATAGAATTGAAAATACTCTACGGAACGACTCATTTTGGTATTTTATCTATAATAAAAAAGATGGCGACATCCCAAAATATGCAAATAGAATAGAATTTATCTTTGATTTAATGAAAGATAAGAAGGAAGGCACCGAGGAAAAATATACTTTTTATAAGTTTAATGATGCATTCGAAAAAAGCAAGAATGAGAGTAGAAACAAAATTCCTGATACCGACAAGATTTGGCTTGAAATAAAGAATTACTTTTTAACATTTGAAGAGTGGTTTAAAGACAGAGAGTTATATCATTTAATTGGATTCTTAGTCGCAATTGATTGTAATGTTCAAGATTTGATTAAATCAAAAATAAATCGAAACAAAACTGAATTCAAGCAATTTTTAATTGAAGAAATAAAGGGAAAGGTTAAATGTGATATTACAAAGCTTGAATATGGAAACAATAAGATAAAAACTATTCTATTACTTTTTAATATACAGACTATTTTGGCAAACGATAAATCAAATATGCGGTTTCCCTTTAATTTGTTTAAAAACGAAGATTGGGATATTGAACACGTTCGTTCTCAAACAGATAAAAACATTTTGGGAAAAGACAGAAAAGAATGGGCGAGAGATATTTTGGAGTATTTTACAGGAGAGGTTGAAAAAGCAGAACAAGAAATATTTATAGCGACACTGGCAAGCGAGGAAATGGAAAAAACGTTATCAGATTTGAGTGATATAGTATATTCTGGTATTATCAGTGACAAAAAATTCAATGAACTTTACATATTTATATGCAAAAAGTTCAAGGAAAATAGCGAACCTAACAAGTGCGCCATTTCTAATTTAGCTTTATTAGATGCTGCAACTAATAGAAGTTATAAAAACGCATTTTTCCCTATAAAGCGTAAAATCATCCTCGAAAATGATAAAAGTGGAACATTTATACCACTGTGTACCAGAAATATTTTCATGAAAGCATATAGCAAACGATTTGATGAAATTATGTATTGGAATAAATACGATGCAGATGAGTACCTATCAGTAATTAATGAAACACTTAAAGTATACTTAAACTAAAAAAATCAAAAATATGGAAACAAATAACAATAGCATATCTGGAAAACGTTTTACTTTTTGTCAGCTTATAAAAGAATATCATATCCAAATCCCGATAATCCAAAGAGATTATGCACAAGGGAGACCAGAAGCGTATGAAATACGGGAGGCTTTTTTGGATGCTTTATATAATTACCTTGATGAAAATAAACCGAACAGAGATTTAGATTTTGTTTATGGGAATCAATCAGATGAAGTTATTGATGAATATGTAAAATTCATTCCTTTAGATGGACAACAGCGTTTAACTACGTTGTTTCTATTACATTGGTATCTTGCAAATAAAGATTCAGATTCAGATGTAGACGAGCTGAGAAAAATCCTTGTCTATAATATTGATGAAAATAATCCGAAATCGAAGTTTTCATATGAAACCAGAACCAGTTCGAGAGAGTTTTGTGATGCGCTTCTGGTTAATGATATAGATCTTAACGCGCTGTTACCAGCTGATACGGAGAAGAACAATAGCTTGTCAAAAACGATTAGGGATAGTAATTGGTACTTTTTATCATGGGAGACTGATCCAACAATTCAATCTATGTTGGTAATGCTGGATGCAATAAATTGTCGTTTTAAAATTAAAAAAGGTTTCTTCGCCAGATTAATAAGCTTAGAAAACCCTGTTGTAACTTTTCAGTTCCTGGACCTAAAAGAGTTTAATCTTACCGACGATTTGTACATCAAAATGAATGCAAGAGGCATCCCACTGACTCCGTTTGAAAATTTCAAAGCAAAATTTGAGCAGTTTATTAAAAATTCAAATTTCAACCTTAAAAGGTACGAATTAGAATTTAACAGCAGATTAAAACCTGTTGATGTTAAAACATATTTTTCGTATAAAATTGATACAAAATGGGCTAATCTTTTTTGGAAACACACCGGTGATGATAAAAAGAAATTTGACGGGCTTATTATGAATTTCATTAGGGCAATCGCCATTAATCAATATGCGGGATCATCGGAAACTGTAAATCTTAAATATCTTATTGATAAAAAGAATGAAAGTATTTCATTTCAACAATACATTAAATTTAATTGCTTTGATGAAAAATTTATTATTGATCTAATTACAATACTTGATTTACTTAAAAATGGAAACAGTAAGGTAAAAAAATACTTGGAAAATGATTACTATTATGACGAAGAAAAAGTATTTGAAATAGTTATTAAAAATAATTTCATTCAAGCAGGTTATACTGAAAGAGTTCAATTTCATGCTTATTGTCAATATTTAATTAAATGGAAAACGGAGCAAGGGTTAGATAATTGGATG
>JBBQCZ010000296.1:0-3222 GCA_038319215.1 Bacteroidales bacterium
TTAATCGCATTTAAGAGCCTGTTTTAGTGATTATTACCTATTAAAAAGGTGATTGTTTTTTTTAATTTTGCATTTAAAGATAAATCGCTTTTAATCAATTGTTTATATGTTTTTCTCCACTCTAAATCCTGTAGTGCCAAATTAATAAAAGCTGGTAATGTGAATCGCATCGGAATATTAAAAATAATTCTGCAGAATCAAGATATATTTTTATAGCATTTATTGTTTTGCCAAAGCCCGCATCGCCTATTAATAGAATATTCTTATTAGAATTTAGATTTTCCATACAATAATCATCTAATCTGGATAAATCTTTCTTAAATTGTTTTTTTGTGGAAATTGGACTATTAATATAAAGGTCTGGAAACAAAAACTCATAAGACAATGAACTGTCAAGTTGAGAAATAAAAAGGTTGTTTAATATATCATTCTTTTGTTTTTGAACTAATCGTGATAGTTTCGATAAGTCTCTTTCGCTTTTTAAGGTTTTTATTACAAGCTTATTGTCTACTATTTCTTCTATTAAAATCCTAGAGCTTTTTCCTTGAAATACTTTCATTGTTTGGAAAAACCGAAAGACTCTTTTTGAAAAAACAAATAATCCAACAATGAATGTAATAGGAATTGAGAACCAATTATTGATATTAACGGAAATGTTTAAATTAAAATAATCTTGACTTGTGTTTAGTAAAACAGATAAGGCTAATGCGATAAAAATAATTCTGATAATCCAGAAAGTAATTTTAAGTATAGTACGCGGTTTTAATTTAAAAATTTTGATTGCTATAATATCTTCAATATCGGATTGATTGGAGAAGAATCTCAAATTAATTGCTTTTTCCTGTTTAGAATTATTCAAAGTTGAGATAGTAAATACTGTTTTATTTTCAATTAGAATTGAATTCGATGAAATTTCAAACTCTAATAAAGGCGTCCTTGGTTTTAAAACAATGCATGGCACGACGAGAGTCATGTTTTTTCTGAGGTATTCAGGTAATCCAATTTCTTTTATGTAAGAATCGGACAATAAATCATTTTCTATTTTGATGTATTTACTTTTACATAAATTACCAAGGTTATTATAAAATCGAATAGGTAAATTACTCATTATTAAATGCTTTACTACTATAAATAATTTCTTTTACTCCTGTAATCATTTCAAGCTTTTCTATTTCATCTTTAGTAAACCATTTAAATACTGTAACTCGATGGTCATTTGGTAATAAGTTGGATTTATTTAGCAGTTTACAATTAAACCCAATAATTATAGCGTGAAATCGTACTTTTTCGTACATCCAAACATTTGAAACAATATTTGGAATTATGGATTCAGCTGCAACTACATATCCTGTTTCTTCTAAGATTTCTCTCTCGATTGCGTTTTGGGGAGGTTCTCCAAACTCGACTTTTCCACCAGGAAGCTCCCATTTATTATGTGCATCAGGATTGTTCGGCTCATAACGACTTTGAAGTAAAATAAGATTCTTATTATCTGAAACCACGCCAACGATAATAATTTTTTGTTTTTTTTCTCTTTCTTGTTCAAATAGCATTTTGATTAAATTTTAAGATAACCAATTCATTCATTTTTATCCATTCATTTTCTGTGAATGATGAGCTTTCGATAACATAAGGTATTTGAAGATTGCCAAGTTTTTTTTCTTTTAACCCAAAGTTATTTTTGTTAAGATATAATTTTGTTCCCCTTAATAACATTAAAGGAAAAGCGTTAATGTTATTACATCCAATATCTTCTAAGAAATGAATTGTATCCTTGAAACTTGATAAAGTTTGAAAAGGTAATCCATAAATTAATGAAACATCAAAAGAAATATTGTTATCAATTAATTTTCTTACTCCTTCTCGGATATTCTTTTTTGAGGAGTATCTGCCAATAGCTTTTAATTCTTTAGTTACAATTGTTTGAACCCCAAGTTCAACATGAGAATTAATACTTTTTAGCTTTTGAATGGAATCATTATTTCTATTGTCACTGAAAAATTCAAATCTAGATTGTATTTTAATTTTTGATTTTATATTGTTTCTTTTTATCTCATCTAAATATTTTAAAAAGTTATTGCCTTGTGTAAATACAGGGTCAATAAAATTTATTCTTTCAACTTGAAATTCTTTTAGAAGCTCTATGTCTTTCACAACCCTTTCGTATCCAAGATTAATTACTCCTCTATCTATTAAATCAACATGTGCGCAATAATCGCAATTGTATAAACACCCTCGTTTTGTTTCAGTCCTTAAATTTGAGTATTGTTTATCTTTAGAATAAATGCCAGTAATATAAGGTGATTTAAAATTTTCTATATCATTTTTACAATTGAGTCTTATCGGATAATCATATTTGTTCTTTATTGCAGCCCTTATAGCCGTTTCAGCATAACCTATAATGAAAATGTCAGAGTTAGGGTAAGTTTTCTCCAAATCAATATCATTAGTTATTTGATTGCCTCCTAAAATAATTTTACCTGAATACCCATCTTTAATAATTTTATCAATGAATTCATTTAATAGAAATTCTGACCAGATGTATGCAGATAAAGCAATAAAATCAAAATCCTTATAGTTAATTTCGTTTTTAAGTTTATTAAAAAAATATTCCGCTTCAATAACTTTCTCTTGCAGTAGATTGAAAGATACATGTAGAAAATCAAAAGCTACTTTATAAGTTTCATCTGATTTTAACGAAGCCATGATAGACGCAATCGAGAATGATACCGGAGGTTCATTTTCTTTGATTAGGTCAAATGATATTATTAGTAGATGCTTCAATTTATTGGAAATATGTTAATAATTGTCTGGCGATATTTTGAGCAAGCAACGGAGGAGAAGCATTGCCTATTAATTGATAACCAATATTCAAAGTATCATAATTTAAAATGAAACTATCTTTGAATGATTGTAATCTTGCACATTCTCTTATAGTGAGCCTTCGATATTTTTCAATCTGGGATGGGTTGAATACATATTTATCATCACCAGATTTTAGCATTTTAGGAGCATCTGGATGAATAGGGATTAATCGTCTGTCACCCTGTATGGTAAATGAAACATTATTCCAATCTCGGACTCTATTGCGACTTAAAAACATTGGTGAAAAATTTCCTTCAATATATTCATGATTTTTAATCTCACTATGGAATGAATTTGGTTTATAATCATCAACAGCTTTCAAAGCATTATCTTTTAAATCATATATGCTATCAAACA
>JBBQCZ010000297.1:0-3219 GCA_038319215.1 Bacteroidales bacterium
AGAGACGTTCTAAAAGGAGATGTCGGTTGTAACAGCATAAACCAGTCAAATGACTCAATGTCATTTTTCATTTGTTCAAACACGCCTAAAGTTGAATGATAACTGGTGATTGTATCTCCAGACAAATGCTCATCTCTAATAAAAACATCTACATTGTATGCTTTACAGACATTGGCTATATCAATAGAATCTGTAGAAACGATGATTTTTTTGAATATACCGCTATCTATAGCAGACTTAATAGTATAATAGATTAAAGGTTTACCGTTTAAATCGACTATATTTTTAAGAGGAATAGATTTTGAACCTCCTCTTGCTAGAATCAATGCAAATCCATAAGAATCTATATGTCGATGAACCTTTTCTGTGTTTTCGTTAACCATACTTCATCCTCCTTAAGAATTGTGAGGAAATTTTCTGCACTGTTGCCATTGCCAAAGTAATTCGTACTCGAAAAGTATGACATTCCTAATAATTTCTCAATCGCACATATAATTTCATCCACATTATAATTAACATCTAAAATAGAATCGTATTTGAATCTCTCATTTTGTCTTGTACCGATATTGATGCTCGGTTTACCCAAAACGGGCGCTTCATGTATTCCCACACTTGAGTTTCCAATGATGAATTTAGAATTTTTCAATAATTCCACGAAATATTCAAACCGTATAGAAGGAAACAATTTAAACTTAGGTTTGTCTTTAATTTGCACATAAGCATCAAAAATATAACTTTGACCTAGATCGTTGTTTGGATATATCACAATGTAATTTTGATTGCTTTTTATTAGCGCTTCGACAAAAATGGTTGCTTGCTGTTTCATTTTATCAACTTCTGTGGTTACAGGATGAAACAATGCAATGGCGTAATCATTAAAACCAATGTCATATCTTTTTTTAACTTGTTCGATGCTTAAGTCACTGACTTTCATAATTGCATCGATATCAGGTGAACCGATAACAAAAATTCTAGATGAATCTTCTCCCATTTGAATCAATCGATTCTGTGCATCATGATTAGATACAAAATGAATGTGTGAAAGTTTGGTTATAGCATGCCGAAGGGAATCATCTATGGTACCAGAAACCTCTCCACCTTCAACATGACCAACAACGATGTTATTTAGAGATCCAACGATGGCTCCAGCTAAAGCTTCAACACGATCGCCATGCACAATCAATAAATCTGGTGATAATTCTTTTACATATCTACTTAAACCATTAATAGTATTCGCCAAAATCAAATCCATCGGTTCTTCTTCTATTTGATTCATATAAATCTGTAAATTCTTAAATCCATCTTTAATGATTTCCGTCTTCGTGTCACCATATTTTTTAAGTGTATGCATTCCTGTTACAAAAATATGCAAATCAAAGCCCTCTGCGCACTCAATTGAACGCATTAGGCTTTTTAGTTTTCCATAGTCTGCTCTTGTTCCTGTTAAAAAAAGTATTTTCTTATTAATTTTATTGTTATTCATAAATATCATTCCACGATAAATGTACATCCGTATCTATGTCTCGACTTGAAATTTTACCAATGAGTGTGTCAAAATCTTTTGCTTTAATTTCACCTATACCAGGTCTCTTTACCCAAATATTATCAGGTGTAAATGCTTCGCCTTTTTTAACTGGGTTGATGGTGACCACCGTTGCATATGCGAAATCAATTGTCACTTGTTCTTCTTTTAATATGTTTTTAGTTCCTTCTCTGGCCATCCAGATTATTCGACTGCCCTCAATAATGTCCTTTAATTGTGTTGGGTCCATAGAAATTTCCACATCGGGTCCTAGAATACTCATGTCATGGGTAAAATGTCGCTCAAGTATAGAAGCTCCGAGTGCTACAGCGCCGAGAACAGGATATTTTGAAAGTGAATGATCAGATAAACCAATGACACAAGGTCCAAAAGTTTCATTTAGCTCAACCATTGCTTTGAGCCTAATCTTCTCATAAGGTGTCGGATAGATACTTGTACAATGCAATAGCGCAAAATCAACACCAGCATTTTTTATAATTTCAACAGCAGGTTTAATCGAATCAACATTGTTCATACCTGTCGAGATGATTATGGGTTTACCAAATGAAGCAATGTGTCTAATCAGCGGGTAATTATTACATTCTCCTGAACCAATTTTATATGCATTTACTCCGAAAGAATGTAATCTATCTGCTGCAGCTCTTGAAAACGGTGTACTTAGAAAAATCATTCCCTTCTGTTCCACATATGCTTTGATAAGGCGTTCTTCATTCTCAGTAAGAGAGCATTCGCTCATGATCTCCCAGATTGACTGGTTGGAATTTCCTGGAATCGTATTTTTTGCCAATGATGACATTTCATCTTCAATCACATGGCTTTGGAATTTAACACATTCGCATCCAACATCATGAGCTGCATCCACCATTTTCTTTGCAACTTCAAAATTCCCACCATGATTGATGCCAATTTCTGCAATAACCAAAGGTGGATAATCTTCACCAATTTTTCTTCCTGATATTTCAATATATGGTTTCATTTTATGACCTCTTATTTTTTAGTATTTCTTGAGCCTCATTCAATGACTTCATCACTATCCGTACAATATTACTCATGTCACTAAAAAAAGATTCATAGTTTTTGACCCAATTTATTTCTTGAATCCAAGTGCGATTCACATTGCCAAAAATCTCTTTTTCTTCAACCATAAATTTCACGAAATAACTTTGAATTACCAATCCTAGAAGCATACTAAAGGTTTCCTGTTTTTCTTCAATGAAATGTCTTCTTATTTCAGAGAGATTTTCTAGAAGAGTTTTAAAATCAAAGATCAATTTGCTTTGTTCAATTGAAAAATCAATTTGTTCTTTTGAAGATTGAATACACATTAATCCATCCAAGGCTAATGCATTTAAATATTCAAAATCCTTAAGAGCTACATCAATTTTGCTGATCAAACGATCAACGGTATCAGAGTGATTTTCTGAAACATAAGAAATATAATTCTCATATAAAATAATACCTGGACTGTATGTCTCTTGAATGTATTTATCAATTGTTTCCTTAAACGTTTTCACTTCTGCACCTACGATTTTTGCGCCACCTTCCGTGGCATTTATAACAAGATCATTGTGCTTGCTCAAGTCTAATTCAAATTCTTTGATAAAAGGAAACATAATCATGCTCGTCTTAATCATTTCACCATCATTACCCATAACTTCAACCACGCCGCGCTCATA
>JBBQCZ010000298.1:0-3202 GCA_038319215.1 Bacteroidales bacterium
ATCCATTGTGAAATTAATATCTACACTATCAGTTTTAGGCTCATAACTACCTCTGATTTTCATGTATTTATTAACTCCATCCACTCTAAATCCATTGTTTTTACCCTCCCAAGTCGCAGATAAATCAAATCTTCCAAAATCTTCATTGTTTATTTTAAAATCAGTTATACTTAAAGAAGACCTAAAGCTTGGATCGTTGTATATGTTGGCTACTCGGCCATTACCCGAAAGAATGCCATTGAACTGAAATCCATAAGACTCCATATAATAATTGAAGTTTGAAATATCTACATTATTAACTAAAAATCTTAATAGTTTTGTTGGATCTTCAGACACCTCACCGTCAATATTTAAAACTTGATTTTCATGAGTAAGTGCGAATTTGTCAATAATAATACTTGTATTATCAACAGTTACAGGTGTTTGACTGATATCCCAAACTTTATTGGCAACAATAATCTGAGATTTGTAAATAATATTTTCTATTTTGGGTAAACTCCGGTTTGGAACTTCAATAAAAGTTGTACTTAAAGCAATATCTCCGGCGTTTCTTTCTGTGTCATAGTTGTCCCAGTCAAGATTCAGCAGAATGTTGTTATTGGCGACATCCAAATTAAGTAGAATGTTCTCGAACCATGGAAATGAATTAGTGCTAATTTCTTGCATTGTTAAACTTAAATCAAGTGAATCTCTAAATGCATTAACATTTAGCTCTGCTCCCCAAATAAAAATGCTATCATACTTAATAATCGGAATGCTGAATATACAATCGAATTCGTTGTCGATACCAGAAATTTTACCTTCAGCAAATACATCTCCATCGATATTCAATTCAGGCATAAATACTCCTGTGAGATTGTTAAGTTTCTTTAATCTTATATCAAAATTAGCTTTGTTATCACTTTTGGTTTCGCCAGATTCCAATTTTGTGAGGAATGCCGGCACATAGCCTGCAATCATATTATAAAGTGTGGTCCCAAGCTCCCCATATTCAAAGCTACCGTATAAATTAATATCAGCATAATCTGATCTTATAGTTAGATATTGCTGCTCAAATTCGTCTCTGTAGCTATTTAAACTTAGCTGATTGAGTTTTAATGATTGACCATTTGAAATGAAATTTAAGCTGTTGAGATAAACATTACCTTCGGGCGTGTTTAACAAATCACCTTTAAGGTTGGCGGATAAAACTAGCTTTATTTCTGTTGTCAAACTATCATGTGTAATGTTAAGATTGTTTAAATTTGCATAAATGTCTGTTGAAAATTCTATTTCTTGCTCTTTCGTACCATAATTATATTTGCCTAAAAATTCTATTTTTAAATTTGGATCATCAACATATAGTTCTCCATTAAAGAAAGTGTTAGATACATCTCCTTTTATTTTGATACTAGTGTAATTGTAATTCATTATTCCTAACGAACTTACATTACAATCAATTAGAGCCCTAAAATTCCCTAATGAATCAATAGTTCCATTTAGCTTAGAATCCAAACTAAGCAATCCAAATGTTTCAGGATCTCCTAAAATAGTTCCTAAATTTAGGTTTGTTGCTTGAATCTTACCATTGTAATCTATCTTAAAATTTTCAAAATCTGAAACTATTGCAATGTCGGTTCTTAACGATCCTAGAGCAGTGTTAAATTCCCCGTAAGCAACTAAATCATTAAATAAGCCTGTTATGTTACCAGTAAAAGAAATATAACCTAAATCGTTAATTGTTGAAGGCAAAATAATTGGATCTTTTGGAGAAATAACTCTCATTAGTTTTGCAATGTCTGTATTTGATGTTGTAAATTTTTCAACATCTCCGAAAATAAATGCCATATCATAGTCTGGCAAACCGTCTATAGATAAGTTTGTGACTAGTCTTGTGTCGTTTCCGTATGCGATATTAAAATTTTTAAATTTAATTTTTGATAATTTACCTGAAAAGTTTCCTGATAAATTTATTTTGTCGTGCAAAAACCGATACTCTGGCATTATTGGTCCCAAATCAGCTACATCGAATATAAGAGTGTCAATGTCAATACTTAGCTTCATTTTGTTTAATGGATCCATTAAATAATCAGCATCATTTCCCTCAATGCTAATATTAGGACTTCGCAATTCTGAGTTTTTTGTGCGAAGTACAAAATCATTGATAAGTATTCCTGTGTTAAAATATTTGATATGTGCTTTTAATTCACGTAAATCTAATCCTGATTGTTCTAACATATTGAATTCATCAAGACTTAGTTCTATCGTATCGCTATAATATTTTAAATCACTAATAGCTAAGTTAAATCCTGAAACATCTATGTCTGAGGTGCTGAATTCATTAAGATTCTCTGGATATCTGAAGTCGCGATACCTAAAGCTGGCATTTGAAATTTCAAATTTATCACAAAAGACATCAAAACCTCTTGATGGAGTAGTGTCTGTTGTATCTGCCGATTCAAATTTATCTAAAATGAAATCATAATTTGAACGACCGGTTGAATCAATATTTATATTTATTACTGGGTCGATGAGTGAAATTTTATCCAAATAAATTTTTCGTTCAAAAATCTTAATTGAGGATATTTTTGCGTTTATTTCACCTGAGTAAACTAGTGTGTCACCAATCGAATCTTTTAGTTCTACCCCCGAAAAAACTAAGGTGTTTGGAAGTTGAACGTACACATTTGCAATTTTTAAATCAATTTGGTATTGATCTGCAAAAAATTCAATTGTCATTTTAGTCAAAAAACTTTGTAGAAAGCTTGAGTTTATTAGAATGAAAACAATAGTCAAGTCTCTGATAATCAGGAGAAATGACCATAATATAAATCGTTTTAATCTAATTCTAAACAAGTTCGTAATTTTTTACAAAGTAAACAATTACTGCAAATATTGTGAAATTTTTATTGCCGATAGATTAAATAAACATACTTTTGTAAACTTAGTCTTGTTAAGAATTATATGAATACTATTATTCTCGGTATAGAATCATCGTGTGACGATACATCGGCAGCAGTTTTGTTTGACGGAAAACTGTATTCGAATGTAATTAATACTCAGGCAATACATCGAAAATATGGAGGAGTTGTGCCAGAATTGGCAAGTAGAGCACATCAACAAAATATTGTACTTGTTGTCAATGAAGCTCTTGATGTAGCTGGTGTAAAGTTGAAAGATGTTTCGGCTATTGCATTCACTAAAGGGCCAGGTTTGTTAGGAT
>JBBQCZ010000299.1:0-3175 GCA_038319215.1 Bacteroidales bacterium
CCTGCAGGATGTGAAACTGGTCGTATCGTTTGTGTGGATGAATCTCCATCAGGTTATCCAATCTTGCAACCTCAAGGTATGAAAAGTGCATTTCAGCTGATAAGTGGTGAGGCCGAAGGCAATATTACAATTCGCAACTGCGTGTTCCTAAACGGATATCATTTTGGAATTCAAATGGCATGTAAAGGCGGACATTTCGACGTATATAATAATGTGTTTGTGGCAAATCGTATGGCTGCCTGCGAAGTACGTGGTGGTTTGGCGCAACCTAATACATCGTCAATAGCTTTTCACAATAATACCGTACTATTCACATGGTGTCGTACAAAATTAATGGAAGATATGGGTTACGGATTTCGATATATGACTGGCATTGATGCTGAAGTATATGACAATATATTTGGCTGCACGAACTTTGGTGCGCTTGATCGTTCTTATACTGATGCCGACAAAGCTAAAGAAGTTAAACGTGTAACTTCCGCTTGGAACAATTTGTTTTTTGCTAATCGCAATGGCGATATGGTTTTACCATCGGGTGGTGGTGGATGGACGTTTGTGCTCGCAAAAAACTTTGAAGATGTAAATCAATTGGTTAAATATGAGAAAAATCGCGAGATGAACGAAACAGAGGTTAATGCAATAAGCAAAAAATTAGACACTCCTTATCTTAAAGGTTTTATTGGAATAACTGGCACTCAAACATCGTCTTTCAATCCAAATTCATCTGTAAATACATTCCGATCAGCATTAGGAATGAATATGCAAGGAACAGAAACCGTGCGTGCTTCGATGTATGGCAACCGCTATCCATACGAAAAAACATTCGAGCTTTTCGGAGCAATAGATGGCTATGGTGCACAGGAAATTAAATAAATAATCTCTCTGCTACCGCACGATTACTTGCGTGAGCCCTGCGGCGTTGTATCGTGTGGTGCCACCAGAAAAAACCTCTAATATTTTTTTAATAAATATAGAATATCTATATTTGATCTCTATCAACTAAACTAATTACCAATGAGCCGAAACTATAAATTTCATAATCCCGAAGGAGTTTATTTTATTAGCTTTGCTGTTGTTGATTGGCACGACGTCTTTACCAGGAACGAATATAAGCAAATTGTACTTGACAGCATACATTATTGTCAGAAAGAAAAAGGGATGGAAGTATTTGCTTGGTGTATTATGACAAATCATGTTCATTTAATTTTTAGAATTGTCAATGGTTTGTTTCCAGAAAATGTAATAGGCGACTTTAAGAGGTTCACAAGTAAGGAGATTGTTAAGCAAATTGCTGACAACCCTCGTGAAAGTAGAAGAGAATTTCTACTTGCAGCCTTTAAAGAAGCAGCATCCAAACAAGCGAATGTTAATAGTAATCAGTTTTGGCAGCATGATAATCATCAGATTGAGCTTTGGAGTCACTTAGTTACTCAAGAAAAGATAAACTATATTCATTGGAATCCAGTCGAAGCAGGTTTGGTTTATAGACCAGAAGATTACGTTTACAGCAGTGCTAGAGACTATAGCGGGGAAAAAGGCTTGTTGAACGATGTAATAGTTGTGAAATGAAAAATAAAGAAAATACGTTAAAATAGAACAAGAACTCTTAGTTTTGATTATATTTAAATTTTGTTAAATGAACAATTCGGCATCGCTAGTAAAAAAAAATGAGATTGTGCCACCACACGATGCAATCGTGCGGGAGCGGGTGAACGATGTAATAGTTGTTCGATAAGTTAAATACTTTTGCCGAAGATATTAAACTATCAATTTATTTACTATTTTTGAATTATGGTACATTAAAGCATCAACAAAATAAATCTAATTTAAAAAAATTGTGCTGCCACACGATGCAAATCGTGCGGTAGCGGGGCACAGGAGGTAAAATAGTGGGTAGTTATGGGCAAGTTTAATAAGCAAGACGGTCTGCGAAAACCTAACGATTAGAAAATAAAAAATGAAATGAAATGTTAAAAGTAACGACAATTTTTGGAGCAATATTATTTGCTTCTGTATCTTTAACAAGTTGTGGCAGTGGTTCAAATAACAATAAAGAAGAAACTAAGTCAGAAGTCACTAAAACAGTTGACACTTTAAAAGTTAATGAAACCAGCAAAGCTGAGCCAGAAAAAATAGAACCAGCCGATGTATCTTGTAGCATCTTTTTTAAAGGAGATGACTATACAGATGAAGAAACCGGTAAAACATCTAAAGGATTTGTTTCAGAACGTGGTGAATTCAAAAAAAGTAAGACATGTACGACTTGTTATGATTCAGAAACCTTTCATCATTTAACGCTTAATGGAACAGGAACGCAATTATCCTTTATTGTTAAATCTGATGATAAACAATTGTTTAAAAAAGAAAATTTTGACTTAGCCGATAAATTAACATTCACCGACAAGGACTTTTCCTTTCATGATGGAAGAAAGAATTATATTGTCATTAAACAAAATGAAACCATCATATTTAATGGTGTAGTATATTCTGAATCATGCATGTAAATTGAAATAAAACCAGCCCACCCGCAGGGCTCACCGAAGGTAATCGTGCGGTAGCGGGGCAATATTTATATTTCTGCAATTGAAAATGATAAATATTCAGGAGCTTATAATGCAGTTGCTCTAGATTTTGTGACTAATTTTGAATATACCCAAACGATTAAAAAAGCTCGCGGAAAGAAGAGTATTCTTCTAAAAATTCCTGCTTTTGTTTTTAAACTTATGTTTGGCGAAATGTCTCAAATAATTCTTAAAGGAACAAAAGTCAAAAGTAAATTTCACGATGATAATTTTGAGTTTAAATTTCCAAGATTAGAAATGGCAATTAAAAATCTGTTGAAATAATAAAGGGATGTGAATAATATCATATTTAATGTTCTTTCGTTCATAAAATCAGCCCATTCGTTAAAAATAGTTGCAAGTGTATTCGATTTTGATTTCATTTGAAAAAAAATAAAAAGATGAAACTATTATTTCCAATTATCCTTACGTTAATTATTAGCTTTAGTTTAAATGCACAAGAATGTAAAAGACTCGACACTAAGTTATTAATTGATGGTTCAGATTCCGAATGGACCCCGCTACCGCACGATTGTATCGTGTGGTGCCACCAGAAAAAACCTCTAATATTTTTTTAATAAATATAGAATATCTATATTTGATCTCTATCAACT
>JBBQCZ010000300.1:0-3167 GCA_038319215.1 Bacteroidales bacterium
CCTCGACTATTGGCATCAAACTTATATGTCGGCATGTCTATTACAGGTGCAAAGTCTGTTCCCATTGGAGTCCAATAGCCTTGAATTCCTTCTTCCCATTGTAGATCGGTATCGGTTTTCCCACAAAATACTAATATTTGTGATAATATAACCAGTAATAATAAAACCAATAAGCTGTTTTTTTTCATTTTAAGTAATTTTCAAATTATATTATTATTTCACACTTTTTGGAACAGCAACTCTTTTAATTTCAATTGCTATTTTCTTCGATTTGTATTCAGTATAAAAACTTCCTCCCTCGTCAGCTTTTTGACTTAAATCAACTGATTTTGTTCTCGAAATATATAATTCTGCCTTTCCTGCAACTATATTTTGCATATCTTCAGCAGTAATAACAACGTTGTCACTTCCCACAATATTAGAACTTGCTTCTGCACGATTTCCTTCATTGTCTTCAATTACTAATGTTGCGGTTTCATTTTCTGCTAACGGTAAACCAATAATATAAATTGTTGTCTTCGAATCTGCAATAATAATTTCAACAGGTTTAGCTTCAATAGGTGTTATCTTTGCAGTATTTATATATTCTTTGCTCTCTGTATCAATAAATTTAATTGTAAACTCGTCAGTTCCGCTAACAGAACTTTGGTAGTAACAGCCACTAAATGAATCCGAATTTTGGTTCATCTGGATGTCGTTAACAAATACTTTACTTGGCTCCGAAAGCCTTAAGGTAGTTCCTTTGCTTCCTCCAAAACGGAATTGAGTAGTAACGGTATAGTCGCCTCCAGTAGAAGCATCGTAGACTACCGAATAGCTATAATAAATTTTAGCTTGATTAACGTCTTTTGAATCTGCAATTTCACTTGAAGCACATGAAAAACTTCCAACTCCAATAATTGCAATCATTGCCACTACTGCAAGAATACTAAGTTTACTCTTTAATCCACTGTAATTTTTGTTCATCATTGTATTTTAATTTTTTATTTTCAAATAGCCATTGAATGACCTTAATTATCTTTGATTCGTCACTTTCAATTTTATCAATTAAACTGTTAAGTAAACATGGCTCTAAATTAACAATATTTTTAATATCCGACAAAATTAAATCAAATTCATATTTGCTCAGACTTAATTCGTTTCTGCGAGAACACACATCGCACGATCCACATCGTTCTACATCATTTTGTCCGAAATATGTCAATAGCTGTTGACTTCGACATTTATTTGTGCTTTCAGAGTATAAAAGCATAGATTCTAGGCGATTAAGTGTGCGTTCTTTTTGTGCATCTAAATCTTTTTTATTAAACAGTATCGCTCTTTCTTCTAATCTTTCCGAAATAAAATGAATAAGTGGCTTGTTAAGTTTTGGAATATATCTAATGATTTTATATTGTGACAAAATCTTCAGTAAATTAATTATCGTATCTACGCTTGTGCCAGCTTTTTTTGCCAAATATTCTTCGCTAATATTAATAAAATCGTTAAAAATGCCAGTGTAAGTACGTAATAGCATTTTTATAAAATTATCTAGTTTTGCATTTTCGACCTGAAAACGATATAAGTCTTCACGATTTACAATAAACATAATTCTCGAAGTTGAATTTGCATCTTCAGAGTATGAAATTAAGCCAGTAGATTCAAGTATTTTAAGTGAATTATAAGTTGATAGAACATCTATTTTAAAGTTTTTTGCAAATTCAAAAATGTCAAATGGAAATTCTGCGTCTTTTGCGGCACCATAACTTATACCTAAATAATTACAAATAGAATTATAAACTTCAATAACTTTTTTTAACTCGGGGAAAGCAGTTGTAATATTCTTTTTAATCTGCGCTTTATCTGCTGTATTTGTAACAAGAAATGCCCAAGCTTTATTCCCATCTCTACCTGCTCTGCCAGCTTCCTGGAAATAAGCTTCAAGAGAATCTGGTAAATCCATGTGGACAACTAAACGAACATCTGGTTTGTCGATACCCATTCCAAAAGCATTCGTGCAAACCATAATTCTTATCGTTCCTTTTTGCCATGCTGTTTGTTTTTCTGCTCTGGATTTAGAATCAAGGCCAGCATGATAATAGTCGGCTGAAATATTATACTTTTGCATGAGCAAAGCGTATTCTTTGGTCTTCCGTCTATTCCTTACATATACAACTGCACTGCCATCAACTTTTGTAATCAATTTAAAAAGCTGCTTTATCTTATCTTCAGTGTTTACAACATAGTAAACCAGATTTTTACGTTCAAAGCTTTTTTGTAATACATTTTTTTCTTTAAAATTCAGTTTTTCCTGAATATCTATAACTACTTGTGGTGTTGCAGTTGCCGTTAATGCCAAAATTGGAACGTCGGGGAGGAGCTTGCGAATTTCAGCAATTTCCATATATGATGGCCTAAAGTCATATCCCCATTGTGAGATGCAATGAGCTTCATCAACAGTTATCAGGTTAACATTCATGCTTTTTAACCTTTCCTGAAAATAAAAGTTTTTTAGCCTTTCTGGCGATAAATATAAAAACTTATAATCGCCGTTGCATACATTATTTAAGGCAATCTCTATTTCAGATTTGGTCATGCCAGAATATATTGCTGTTGCTCTAACTTTTCTTTTTTGCAGATTCTCAACCTGATCTTTCATTAACGCAATAAGAGGAGTTACTACTAAACAAACCCCTGGATTAGCAAGACTGAACACTTGAAAAGTAATAGATTTGCCTCCTCCTGTAGGCATTAGTCCAAGCGTATCCTTACCCGCCGCAATAGATTCAACAATTTCTTCTTGCAAATCTCTGAACTTATCGTAGCCCCAGTATTTTGTTAATATTTCTCTGTATTTACTCAATTTTTTATCGTTTTCTGACTAAATTTAATTCATTCAATTGTTTGATAATTTTGAAAGTCTTGATATTGTAATCGATGACTTTCTATTTATTTAACACAAATTTAAAAAAAGTCTTTGACAAAACTGCAAAAAGATGTATTTTCGTAAAATTTTTGTAAAAATATAAACTAATGAAAGATTTAGGAAAGATTATTCTCGAAGGACTTACATTTGACGATGTTTTGTTAATTCCTGCTTATTCAGAAGTTTTGCCATATACGGTAAGTCTTCAATCCAGATTTTCAAAAAATATTATCATAAACACCCCAATAGTGTCTGCTGCTAT
>JBBQCZ010000301.1:0-3157 GCA_038319215.1 Bacteroidales bacterium
AACTGAGATAGCAATAGTGGACAAGGCCAGTCGTTGTTTGAAATTGGGACCATTCTCTCTCCGATCTTGGCCCAAGGCTGAGTGATTCCCGTATGCATTTAAAGAGACAGGTAAATGAATTCAATTATTTCTAAAACCCTCAGGATTCTTAATTGCATTTTAAAACCTGTCGGAGCTAAAATCATTGGCCGAAATACTGATAATTTCGACATGTTTTCAGCAATTAAACGTATACATGATCACAATATTGTAATTAACAGCGTAATTGATATTGGCGGATCAAATGGGGTCTGGAGCATCAATGCAATGAGACTCTTCCCCGATGCCTCATTTGTTGCGGTCGAACCCCTCATAGAAAGAGACAAGACCCTTTGCAATCTTGCACAAAGGTTTCCAAATTTCTCGTTTGAATTATGTGCAGCTGGAGAGACTGATGGCGAAATAGCCACGCTCAATATTGCAGAGGATTTGGATGGTAGTACAATAAATGGAAGTGGTGGCAATTTAAGGAAAGTCCCAGTTAAAACGATTGATGCAATTGTTTCAGAGAGAAACCTGGCTGGACCTTTTTTATTGAAATTTGACACCCATGGTTATGAGTTGCCCATTTTCAAAGGTGCAAGCCAAACCCTTACTAAGACTTCAGTATTAATAATTGAGGCGTACAATTTCCAAGTTTCTGATACCTCCCTTCGATTCCACGAAATATGTGCTCATCTTGCGGGGTTGGGCTTCCGCTGCTACGATATTGCCGATCCCATGCTCAGGGAATATGACAAATCCTTGTGGCAAATGGATCTGTTTTTTTGCCGTGAAAACGAGAAGATATTCAAATATCCGCATTACAAATAAATAAAGCCAATTTCGGATTTTTCTCAAATGGACAAATGATGAGTGTTACTAAATGGCCCAAAATAAGTATTGTTACACCCTCATTTAACCAAGGACAATATCTTGAGTCAGCTATTAATTCTGTGCTCTCGCAGGACTATCCAAATCTTGAATATATTATTGTTGATGGGGGATCAACCGACAACTCGTTAGAAATAATTAAAAAGTATTCTCGATACTTGCATTTTTGGTGTAGCGAGATCGATGATGGACACTATTTCGCAGTCAATAAAGGATTCACAAAGGCCACAGGAGATATTTTTGCATGGCTTAACAGTGATGATATTTATTGCCAGGATGCGTTTATAACAGTGGGAACCATTTTTTCACAATTCCCAAATTTAGCCTGGCTTACTACCCTGAAACAACTGGTTTTAGATAGCCATGGACATTGCAAGTCAATCAAGAGTATCCCTGGTTTTTCTAAAAAAGCATTTCTTGATGGGCTTTACTTTACAAGAACTTTTTCCGGCTTGGGATTTATTCAGCAAGAATCAACTTTTTGGCGAAGTAAATTATGGGAGAAGGTTTGTGGAATTAGAACGGAATTTACTTTAGCCGGCGACTTCGACCTGTGGGCAAGATTTTTTCTTCATGAAAATTTATATGGCATAGATCACCAATTGGGAGGCTTTCGTATTCATGGAGAAAATCGCAGTCTTCAAATAAATAAATATATCAGCGAAGCGGAACAATCACTTAAAGAAATGCGTCTGCAATCAAATTGGACTTGTGAATCTGGTTATTCAGTTCTTTGGAAAAAAATAAAATTGCCCCTGGTAGTTCGTAGTCTAGCGAATTTTTGCAACATATCCAAAAATAATCCATATACCTCAACCAATATTTCGCTAACAAATACACAACAATTAAATAAATGGCAGATGACGACAGCCGTTTTCTAATAAAGTGCAGGAATTTTTTTAATGAGGGCTATTTATATTTATAGCACTTTTTACTGACTGATTTTATTTTTTTTGAATATACTGATTTTATTCTGAGGAGATAGTGATATATCGCAGTTGACTTTTTTTGAAGTCTTAATAGGTTTAAAATTCTCAGAAAAAATGATCGAATAAAAATCAAGATATATATCCGAAAGGGAAATAAAACTTTTATAAGTGACAATTTGTCATTTTCAAAGGCAATATCTCCTTGTGTTGGGCTGAGACCATATTTATCCGAAAAGATAGCAATTGATACAGGTATAAACTGGAACTTTATATCAGAATCAGCAAAGCAACGCATATTAAGATCATAATCAGCGAATACAGGATACTTTAAATTATACAAATACTTACCCCATATGTACCTCGGATAGAAAATGCTTTGATGACATATATTTCTGCATGTTAATTTATAAGCTGAGAATTCACCATCATAGATTCTGTCAATATTGGGCCGATAAACATTTCCATAGTATAAAGTCTTTTCATCTTTTAAATAGTTAGCCGCTGTTGCAAAGCTGTCGAGCATCTGATCGTCTGCTCCCAAAAAATAAACCCACTTACCACTGGATAGTGAAACCGCCTTGTTCATAGCATCGTATACACCTTCATCTGGTTCGCTAATCCAACAAGTCAATTCTGATTCGTATTTCTTTATTATTTCGATACTTCCATCGACAGATGCTCCATCAACAATTATATATTCATAATCTTTAATTTTTTGGCAAATAACACTCTTTATAGCCTTCTCAAGAGTTTGAGCACTATTAAGAACTACCGTGATAATACTGATTAATGGTTGTCTTTGTGTTGCCACAAGCAATTGTTTAAGGCCTCCAATAAGCTAAAATTCTACTCGAAATCAACGTACATCCGGCAGTCCATGAATAAACAACATTCGTATCTTATGTGGCAGGAAAGTGAAGGTTGAATAAAAAGCACTTATAGTACATACGCGAGTATGTTGGACTACCCGCCTCCTCTCCACCCAAAACTTTCGCTTTATCCAAATTTCTTTCAGGCAGAACCAGTAAATCTTCGTCCAAATTCGTCTGTCCCTTTTTATTGCGGAAAGCAATAAACCTTCACAAGTGAGTAAAAAAAGATGCAAGGGAATAAGTACACAGGCTATTACCGGTGGGTAACAAATGAGCATCACAAACGTCTTATTGCGTTCACTCAGTGCTCTTCTTGAGAATTTTGTCGAAAGCTTTTTATTATTAAGAACTTTCCCCCCCCCAAGAGTTGCCCCAACCCAATGGTCAAAACCAGAAGCTGGAACTGCTTTAACAGGAAAACCTCTTAAACGAGCGAGACAACAA
>JBBQCZ010000302.1:0-3154 GCA_038319215.1 Bacteroidales bacterium
CACAAAAAGTTGCGGTAAAGAATTCGGCAACCTCACTTTATAGAAAATCTTCCATCTACTAGAAGTAAATGTTTTTAGAAGTTCTATTTCATCTTTATCAAATGAGTTAATTCCTTTCATCTGGTTTATTAGAATCGGAAAAAATGAAACGATAGAAGATAAAACTATCTTTGAAATTGCCCCTGTACCAAACCATAAAACAATAATAGGAGCTAAAGCAATTATTGGAATTGCCCTTGATGAAACTGCTATTGGAAATAATGATAATCTTGAAGTTTCTGAGAAATGAAATAATGTGCTTAAAAGAGTAGATATTATTAAGCTTATGAGAAAGCCAAGAATTGAAGTATAGAAAGTGTTAAAGCTTTCTTTAAAAAGGTCTACATATCTAGATATCGTAACCTTGATAATACTACTTGGAGAAGGGAATAGTAACTGTGAAATATGTAATGTATTAACAACTACTTCCCATATTACTAATAAGAGTAAAATAGTTACAAGTGGATACAATATCTTTTTATACTTACTTGACATGGTCAAAATTTAAGTTCTTTCGTACACTTTGAATGGCTAAAAAGAAACCTTCAGAAGATAAAACCTTTAAATCTCTTTCAACAGGTAAGTCAATCTTAATAGCATTTAATTTAGAAATGGGCTTTTGAGGAAGGACAAGAACTTCATCAGCAAAGAAAACAGCTTCGCGAATATCATGGCTAATCAGAATTATCGTTAAACAATCATTTTTCCATATACGTCTGAACTCTTCCCATAGTTTCTCTCTTGTAAATTCATCAACTGCATTAAAAGGCTCGTCCAAAATAAGAAGAGAAGGACTCATTACTAAAGCTCTAGCAACATTTGCCCTTTGTTGCATTCCTCCAGATAGTTCATGAATATATGAGTTTTTTGTTTCTTCAATACTGAATTTTTTTAATAAGTTTAGCCCAATTTCCTTGTCATTTTTTGAAATATTTTTGTTTGAAAGTTCAATTGGGAACAAAACATTTTGAAATACAGTTTTCCATGGGAAAAAGGATGCTTTTTGGAAAACAACACCTATTTTATTTGATTTTTGATATTCATTTGAAGACATACCAGCAATCTTTAGCTCACCAATATCAGGTTGTTCTATACCAAGAATTAACCTAAGGAGTGTTGATTTGCCACAACCACTAGGACCAATAATAGTATAGATTTTATTTTCCTCGAATTCAAAAGAAAAATTACGAAATACTTCAGTATTCATTTCTTTGGATTTGAACACTTTTGATAAAGAATTTATTTTTATAATAGTAGAATTATTCACTTTGCTTTTTAGAATAAATGTTAACCAAAAATCTATTATCAATAATATTCTTTATGCTGAATGTGTTTTCAATTAAGCCCAAGCTAATTAGTCTTTCTTTCGTTTCTTTCAAACAATCCTCATCAATCCAAAATATTTTTTCATTTGATAAAATAGTCTTATTGTAAATTGCAAGTTGTTTTCTCACAACGTCTTCGGTTAAACTCTTATCTCTCTTACATGTAATTTTTACGGTCTCGTCCAAATTGTTAATACTATATTCTGTTGCTTCAATTATTGCATTTAAAAAAATTTCAACCACTTCAGGATTATCTTTTAAAAATTGATTGTTAACGATTAGTGTATGCCCATGAGTTTTAATACCATAATCGGCTGGCGAAATAATATTCAATTCAACTCCTTTAGTTGGTAAGGTCAACGCTGCAGTGGTTCTAAAAGCCCATTGAGCAGGTATTTCATCTGCAATGAACAAATTGTAATTAAATCCGACATCTACTTCTTCTACTTTAATATTTTCTTTTATGAAAAGAGAGTGTAGTACATCCGTAGAAATATGAGCAATGTTGAAGCCCACCTTTTGTCCATTTATATCTTGCAAAGTTTTATACTTAGAATTTTCCTTTGTTATTAGAACAACGAAATCCGAATTCTTATGCAGCAAACCAATTCCTGTAATTTTTGCGCCTTTTGAAATACCAGTCATTAGTAATTCGGGACCACCAAGTATTCCAAATTGATTTTTACCCAAGTCAACCATTTTAATAGGGTTTAACTCTGCAGACCCAGATTCTAAGGTTACTTTTAAACCATACTTCTCAAATAATCCTTTGTCTTGAGCAACATAATATGGCACAAAAGCAGCATCTGCAACTGGAATTGGTAATCGGACAGAAACTTCTGTCAATTTACTTTTATTGTTATTGCAACCAGTAATAAAAGCAATGCTTAATAAAGCAATTAAATAGAACGTTATTTTTTTCATAAAGACTTAAATTAAAATTATTGCAAAGTTATTAAAAATTTGTATTCAGCTATTGTTATTTGCGTGAGGTAAAGATTTGGCTCTTTGACTTTTGCGAAGCGTTGGCTTGTGTGTCGGGCAAAAGGCAATGTGCCAAATGTGGGTCGGCTTTCCGCTTTTCTTTCTTGTGGGTCGGCAAAAAAACTAAATCTTTTTTCTTTCATTGTCATTTTCTTTTTCATTCTCAAACCATTTTCTCAGTCCTTTTCATTGTAGCTATGTCTTTTCTTCGCCTTGTTGGTAACGGATGGCGGTATGTTTTTGTTGCCGATTTCAAAGCACTGTCCTGTCAAATTACACGAAAGTTTATTAGATGCAGAAACGCTGAAACCTGCACTGTATCGGCAATAAAATATACCGCCTGTTATACTTAGTGTTGTTCCCACCATTCTTGCATATCCATGTTAACTTTTATTAATTCAATCTTACAGTTTTTATTATTCTTTGCGTCATTTTCCCATACTCTAACATGATCCTTATTTAGTCTGCCAGCCCAAACCGCCCAAAAAACAAAAACATAAAAATCAGTTGAATCGCTGGAGTTAATGGTTGCTGTATTTCCTTTTAAGTCTTTGAGTTTTGGTGTCAAATCAGTCATTACAAATGCAGAATCGTACTCAAATTTGCTATCTTTTGAAAGTGATGATATGAAAGAGAATGCTTGGGCATTACATTGATTTTCTTCCCTGTATTTAATTAATTTCCCTGTTTTGTCAAATACCATAATGTCCGGAATTGACTTAGCATAACTTACATTCTTTACAGCCCAAGTCCAGTCTTCTTGACCGAAGCAATAAATATTATTTTTATCAAGTCCTTTTTTATCA
>JBBQCZ010000303.1:0-3140 GCA_038319215.1 Bacteroidales bacterium
CGGCTTCAGCTTATGCTGGCACGGTAAGTTTCACAACAACATCTATAAATGCACCATTAACATGGACAGGAGCAACAAGTACAGATTGGAATACAACAACAAACTGGAATCCTGCACAAATACCAGCAGTCACAAATAATGTTATTATTCCTGCAGGGTGTACATATTATCCAGTAATTACAACTGATGGATTGAGTATAAATAATACTACTGTGGCGAAAAGGTGTAAAGCTCTTTACATTAATGAAAATGCCACAGTTACTGTTAATGCAGCTTTACTTTATGTTTACTGTTCCGGAGAAGTAAACCTAGCTGGAATTTTTAATCACAATGCCGGAAGCAACTCTGATTATTTTCAGATAAATTCTGGAGGATCAGTTATCGTAAAAAATAATGGCATTTTAAATATAGGGAGCACGACAATTTTAGCAGGAAAGCCATCAGGAACAATCAATCAATATAATGATTTACGTATCAATGAAGGACAGCTAACAATTGAACCGGGAGGAACTGTATTTGTGCAAGATAATTTATCAGCAACTGGCACAGTTAGCAATAAAGGTAAAATAAATATGCAAGGTGGAGAATTATGGATTAAATACTCTGGTAATGGTAGCTCATCAGGACTAGGATTCGACATTTACGCAAACGCTGAATTATCAATTACAGGTGGTAATGTATTTATCTGCGGTCAAAATGCTGCATTTCAAATGCTAGACTGGAGTGCATCTGCAACAATAAATATTACAGGTGGCGACATTTCCTTAATAAACGCACAATCTGGAAGCACAAACAATCTTGGATATGTAAATTTTAAAGGACACACAATTAACAATCTAATAATAGATAGAAATACTGCAACAACTTATTTAAAAACCAACACTGATAATGTAATAATTGCAGGAGATTTAACGATAAACAATAGTAGTATTTTTTCTGCCAATGATCTTAATATTACAGTAAATGGCAACATAACTAACAACGGCACTTTCACTCCTGGCATAGGAACAGTAAAACTCACCGGAGTAAATAAAGAAATAAAAGGGAATAACTCTACAATTGTGAATAGTATCACATTGACTGACAATTCCTCATATACTATTTATCCTACTACAGGGGACAGATTGAGAGTAAATGGTGATTTAACATTGAATTCGGGTTCAGTATTAAATATCTCATCAGGAAAACTGCTCGATTTTTATGGTGCAACTGCTTTAATAAATGGAAATATTATTGCGGAAGCAGCTAATAATAGCACAATTCCTGCATCATCAAGTGGACGTGATTTTGACATTAATAATAGTGCAAGTATAAGTGGCACAGGAATAATACAAGCCGACACCAGGATTTGGGGAGGAACAACGAGCCTAGCATCAAACATTAATTTAAATGGAAATTTGATAATATATACAACTGTTGGCGCCACGCTTAATTTAAATTCTTATAATCTTACCGCTTCAGGAAACTGGACAAATAGCGGAACTTTCACATCAGGAACAGGCTCAGTTTTATTTTCAGGCTCTAGCAAAACAATTGACGGAGCAAATACTTCGACATTTTACAATCTTAGATTTATTGATGGCTCATCATATACAATTAATCCTACGACAGACAGAGCAGAAGTAACTAATACTTTTATTACAGAAACAAATTCTAGTCTGAATTTAGCATCGGGTAAAAAGTTATCATTATTATCATCAACTAATACAATAAATGGGAATATCACAACAGCTTCTGCTAAGTATAACGATGCGACATTATTGAGCACAACGGATTTTGAAATTTTTATAAGACGAAATAATACTTTGAGTGGTTCGGGCATTATTGGAGCTGATGTATTAATTTTTAAAGATGATGGTTTTGTTTGCACTACAACTTTGGGGTCTGATTTAACTATTGATGGCTCACTATGGATTTCAAACGAATGGTATGGCGCTGCGAACATGGCAGTTGGTTCATATTCTTTAAATATTGCTGGAAACTGGATTTCCAATGGGAATTTTGATTCTGGAACAGGAACTGTTGTTTTAAATCCTACGGACAACAGAACAATGCGAACTTTTACTCCGAACCCAGGTGGAGTAGTTGGTACAAAAAACAATTTCTGGAACTTGAAAATATTAGCATCTACCGGTAAAACGGTTAAGCTTTCGAGTGATGGAACAGGCACAGAGGATCAAGTTACAAATCCATTTACTGGTCATTTGAGAGTAAAAAATAATCTCGAAGTTTTATCTGGTACATTTTCTACAGGTGGTTCAACTGAACCAGGCCGAAAACTTATTTCGAATAATGTTACGTTAGTAGAAAATGGTGCTACTCTTAATTTTGGAGGACTTTCAACAAATGAAAACAATTGGGGTTACTATGTAAGCACATTTTATGGAGATATAATTTTGCGTGGAAACATCACCACTACCCGACCACTAATTTCTGGTTTTGCCGAAATATTTTTAATGGGTGCTCGTCTCAAAGGTTCAGGAAATGTCAATGAATTTGGTTGCGATGTACAAATCCATACTACTGCAATAACTACACAAGAGTCAGATGTGTATATCCAAGGGGATCTTATTATTCAAGATGGGGGAACACTAAAATGTGAATCGAATAAAGTTCTAACCGTAGCTGGAAATCTGTATGTTTACGAAAATATGACACATAAAGGCACAGTAAATTTATACGGGAACATGACTAATGGGGCATTTGTTACAAATGATGTAAATTTAAGCGCAGGAATATTTAACTTTATTCAATCTGGAAGTAAATACACTACCCTTGATAAAAAAATATGGTTTGGAGAGGTAAATATTATCGGTGGTACTAGAGTGTTCAGACAAAATATTGATTGTGCAAATGATTTAACAATTGCAAGCGGTTCTATAATGGACATGTATGTAACTACTCCAAAAAATTTAAGCTTATCTCAAGCGGCAAACTTTGTAAATAATGGAACATTTGTACCATATTCTGGCACAGTAAGTTTTACGGGAAACGCTGCACAAAACATTACAGGATCAAGTCAAACCACATTTTACAAACTCGAAGTTGATAATAGCGGAAGCGGTGTGTATCCACAAAATATTGCTCAAGTGTCAAATCAACTTATGTTAACCAATGGAGTTTTCAATACATCAACTTCT
>JBBQCZ010000304.1:0-3108 GCA_038319215.1 Bacteroidales bacterium
TTTAAAAACATCCGCTCCTAATTCTTCTGAAATTTCCTGTAAAAGTTCTTCTGAAATTTCAAAAGTGCATTTAATTACTTCTACTGGTTCGTTTTGTCTCTGATATTTCTTCAACTCGTTTCTTGGATAATCAGCAGTTACATCAAATTGAAATTTTGGGTCTTTTTCAAAATAGTTGAACTTTGCAATTGCTTCAAGAAATGCGGTTTTCCCTGATTCGTTTTTTCCAACAAGCGTGGTAATCTTGTCTTCTATTGAAACTACCTGTGTTTCAAGATAGCTTTTATATTTAGCGATTTTTACTTCTTTTAATGTAAGCATAGTATTAGGTTTTAATGTTTTATAATTCGCCCTTAAAAGCCTTGTCCAACAAACTTGGCATTAGCTGTTTTAACTCGGTTTCTTGTTCCTTGTGTGTTTGTTTTATTTCATTAATCTTTTCAAGCAATTCTACAATTCTGTTTTGTTCTTCAATTGGTGGAATAGGAATTTCAACTGCTCCTAATTTTCCGGGGTTTAATGAAACATTTGAAGTGCCTGCCATTATTGGAACAAAATATTCATCTTTTTTTGCCATAAATAACTCGTAAAGATATTTTGCATTTACAATTTCTTTGTCTTTTGGCATTACTGCACAAAGCAAATTGGATAAGGCAAATTTTCCACTTGCATAATGCACACGGTGCATTGCTGCATTTCCATGACCTGTTGAAGAAACCAACGGAACACAAGTTGCTTCACAATCAAAATCAAAATCATTTGCAGTTTTAAATTCTGCTGCTGTCACAACAAAAGGAAATTCACCAGCATCAGTTTTCATAATCGGGAAAGCACCTTTCCTTAAATCACAAACAACATCAATTCTTTCTTTTTGAAATTGATTTTCAAGATTACACATTAAACTATATCGCAAGTTTTTCATTTCTTTTTCTTGAACATCTCTCAATACCTTAATTTCGTTTAATTTAGTGCTTGCAATTTCTATTTTTTGAATGATTTTCTTTTGTTCATCAATTAAAGGAATATCTATATTTAGGTCTAAAAATTTAGCTTCTCGAAGATATTTTCTGTTTGTTGTCCCCTCACTAGCTGCTATACTGAATTTTGTAAATACTTGTTGAATTGACAACAAACTTAAATAGTCTCTTAAAATAAAATTCTCATCTATATCATACGCCCAAAAATTACCTGTAATAATGCCTTCATCACATTGCTCTGGAACAATTCCAAAAGCACCGTTCATTGCATCAATTTTCGATAATAGAAACTGATTTGATTTTACTTTAAATTGATTTTTTGTTCCAATTTCGGAACCTTCAACCTCGTCACGAATGTCGATGCCTTGCCCCTTTGTTTTAATCGTAATACGCTTGTATTTTAAAAAATCATCTATTTGAACACTATCATAATGACGGTTCAAGAGAGTTCCTAATTTAACATTTTGCCAATTTTTCATTTTATAGATGTTTCTAAACTGAATACTTTTTGAATGTCCTTCACAAGTTTCATTATTCGTTCTTCTTTTTCAACAATTGAATAAATTAAATCAGAAGGCTCTTTGAATTCAAATTCATTTTTCCTGTTAGGGTTTTTTACATCAAGATTTACATTTATTAATTTCCCGTTTTCGTCCGTTAGTATAACGTCAGCCACCTTTACTTTCCAAGCATTATCATTCTCTTTGCGCTTGTTCCACCATTTTTTTAGTTCGTCAAATTCTTCAAACTGTATAGGCTTTGTTTTACTATATTTTCTCTTATCAGCAGGAGGTAATAATTCGTAATACCAAATGTGTTTAGTTGGTTCGCCTTGTTCAAAGAAAATTAAGTTGCAAGGGATATCAGTATAAGGAGCAAAGATGCCTTCGCCTAATCTTACAATAGTGTGCAAATTGAAATCATCTACCAATTGTTTTTTTACTCTTGCAGCTATTCCATCAGCAAACAAAGTTCCTTGCGGAACAACAATGGCGGCTCTGCCGCCATCTTGTGTTGGCTTTTTGCGTTTTAGTTTTCTCATTATCAATTGCAAAAAGAGTAAAGCCGTTTCTGTGGTTTGCTTGTCGTCAGGAAAGTTGTTTAATATTCCTTTTTCTTCTTCTCCTCCAAATGGTGGATTGGCTAATACAATATCAACTCTTTGATTGTCGCCAATATCTTTTAATGGCACTCTTAAACTGTTTCCGCTATCTATGTTTGGATAGTTCAAACCGTGAAGCAACAAATTCATTTGCGAAAGTAAATAGGGAAGAGGTTTTGCCTCGCCTCCAATAATCGAATTCTCTTGCAGTATTTTTTTGTGCTCAACGGTTTTAGCTTGTTTCTTTAGGTGTTCAAAGGATTCTACCAAAAAGCCACCTGTTCCACAAGCTGGGTCTAAAACGGTTTCGCCAATTTTTGGGTCAAGCATTTCTACCATAAAACGAACCACAGGGCGAGGCGTATAAAATTCTCCCGCATCTCCGCTGGCATCTCTCATTTCTTTTAAAATGCTTTCGTATAAGTGAGAAAGTGAGTTTAGTTCTTCGTTGCTTGTAAAATGAATTTCATCAATTTTGTTAATGATGTCACGTAGTAAGTAACCGTTAATCATTCGGTTGGTAACACCTTTAAAAACGGTTGCAATTACATCTTTGCGTTCTGCACCTGTTTCACTTTGTAATGCTCGTAAATAGTAAAACAAACCTGTTCTTTCTTTGCCGTCAGCCAGTTTTATTTTTTCATTATTTACAAAAGCCAGCAAATCATCGCCCGTTAAATTTTTATCTTTTGCCCAATCTCTCCAACGATATGGTTCTGCAATGGCTGATTTATATTTCTTACTTTCTAACTGTGCATTTACTTCTTGCAGGTTTTCGTTGTCGTCTAAGAATTTCAAGAACATTATCCAAGTCAACATTGGCAAACGGTCTCCGTCTCCGTTCATTCCTTTATCTTTTCGCATTATATTTCTACACGTTTTTATAATGCCACTTAAACGTTGTGCAGGAGTTTCAACAACAACTGGTTTCGCCTCTTTCTTCGGTGCTTTTTCCTTTTTAATTTTTGCCATATTTCAGTTTATGCAGCTTCTGCGTATAATAAAGTTTGTAATTTTTCAATTGCTTTT
>JBBQCZ010000305.1:0-3104 GCA_038319215.1 Bacteroidales bacterium
CAATCCTCTTTTATTACTTCTTCGGGTAATGAAGTGGGATGAATGCCACCAACAATTATTGGAACATTGCATTGCTTTTTTAATTTTACTGCAAAATCTTTAAATAATAAAAAATTATTTGTCACAATTGACATGGCTATCAAATCTGGCTTGAATGCTATGGCAGCCTTAATTAATGAAGAGTCTTTAATGATTTTATTGAGAAATGGTAACTTTAAATAATAGTGTTTTCCTAGGCCAGGGTCTAGCAATAAATCTACTTCATGACCATTTTTCTTCAAAACTGCCGAAAGTAGTTCAACTCCCTTGTAATCAATTTCCCCAATATCAAAAAATAGAATTCTCATTTATTGAAAAAAAACTTTAATACTGTCAATAATATAATCTATTTCCTCAATATTTAGCTCTGGATAGAACGGTAACGATAACACTTCTTGCGATAGTTGTTCTGAATTTATACAGAGTTTAGATGGCTTTTCAAAAACAGGATGTTCATAGATAGACTTGTCGTAGTGAACTCTAGTTTCAATTCCTCGATTTTTTAAAAATATTTTAAGTTTATCCCGATCTTCAAGTTGGATAACAAATTTGTGAAAATTGCCGATATAATCAAATTGTTCTTTTACTAATATTTTTATTGGTAAGTTGCTTAACCCATTATAATAGTGAATAGACAGTTGCTTTCTAATGTTTAATTGTGCTTGAAAATTATCTAGCTGCCACAGTAATAACGAAGCTTGCATTTCGGATATTCTACTGTTGATTCCAAATTGATTATATTCTCCATTTCTAATATTTTTTCCGTTTTGACGGGCAGAATAACAATAGTCTGCAAACTCTTTATTATTTGTGAGAACAGCTCCTCCAGTTCCGAAAGCTCCTATTGGCTTAGAAGGGTCGAAGCTTAAAATGCTAATGTCTCCCATAGAACCTGCAACTCTTTCGTTTTTATTTGACCCAAAAGACTGAGCGGCATCTTCTACAAGTTGTAATTTATTGTGTTTTGCAAAATTTTCTACCTCTTCAATTTGAGGTAAGTTTCCGTAAAGATCAACATAAATTAGGGCCTTTGTTTTATTTGTGATTTTATTTTTAGCATCTTCTAAGTCAATCAATGCATTGTTAGTACATACATCTACAAAAATTGGGGTGGCACCAACTCTGGTTATTGAAGTGGCTGTAGCAATAAATGTTAATGCTGGAACTAGAATCTCATCTCCCTTTTTTATGCCTAAGGCTAATAGTGATAAGAATAATGCATCTGTTCCACTGCCTACCGAAATAGCATATTCTCGATTGCAATATCCTGCCAATTTGTTTTCAAATTTTAAACTTAATGCACCATCAATAAATATCCCGTCAATAAAAGAGGTTTTTATTTCGGTTAGCATCTCGTCTGCGTTTTTCTCAAACAATCTTTTCAGACCATAATATTTAATTGTTTTCATATTAACCATTCTGAAATATTTTGTTTACTAACTTCCCAAGGAAAAGATTCTGCTCCATAATAACAATGACTGCACAGTGGATCTGGCTTGTTTATAAAGTCTAATATAGAATTAGAATCGACATTGTCGCCATAAATATTATAACCAATTGCTTCTGGTAATGACTTTAAATTGTACTGATTTTTAAAAATTTCGAAGTTTGCTAGACCACTGCATTGGTAAATCTTGCCATTTTTTAAAGCTGGGCAATAGCTATTAATTCGACATTTATTAATTGCCTCAATTCCTAAATGTAAATCTTCTAGTTTTAGATGTTTCTTAAAATCTGTTTTACCCTCAATTTGAAAGTTTATCCCATTTCTTTCAAGTATTTCTGTGTAAATTGTAATTTTCTGATGTAAGTCTGAGTAAAAAGTAATTTGTACTTCAATACTTTGTTCTTTGAGTTTGTCGAAAAATGTTTTGTCAAACTTTGGTAGTAATATCCCATTTGTAACTAAGGATATTCGCGAATCTTTATAAATACTTCTTGCAATTTGAAAGAAATCAATGCAATTAGGATGTAGCAATGGTTCTCCTCCCATTAGTCGAAGTTGCCCAATTCCTTCAAAGTGTTTTTTTAACTCTGTTAGGTCGTCCTTAAATTCGTTTAAACTTAAGAAAGAAGGTGGGCTTAATGAACTAAAATGACCACAGCCTTTGCAGTTAAGGTTGCAATGATCAACTAAATGAATTTCTAAATAATTTAGGTAGTTACTATTCATAAAAACTATTTTCTAAATTTTCGAAATCTTTAGCAACCTGAAATACTCTTTCTTTTAATTTATTGGATGTTCTAAAATTTATTTCTGAAACTAGCCAATGAATGGGAAGATGATAGAAATAAAGTAAACTTTTAAGTTTAACCTCTTCGTTATCAATTTCTTTTAATGTATCTGGTATTACCTCTATCACAGAACTGTCTTTAAGCTGAACATTGTATTTTTTAATATAGCTATTTACTGAGGAATAATATTGTGATAAAACAAATTCGAAACTTGCGTTTTTGTTTTTATAAAAAACTTCTCGGGCAAGTGCTTCTTCTTTCCAATAGCTTAATTGATTAATTAGACCGTAAAATGTTTTTTTATTGGCTAATTGCGTATTGTTTTGAGGCTCCGGTATTTCTGTGGAATTTAACTCGACAATTATACTTTCAAGATCTTTTGACGACAAAATCCATAATGCTGTTTTTGGTGGGAATACAACGGTATTAAAAATTACATTAATGTTTAGTGAATTTAAAAAATTAAATGTTTTAGGAATATCGTAAATGTTCTGTTGCAGTGGACAAACTTTAACATTAAGAGTTTTTCCTTTTGCCAATAATATTTCATTCGCTTTTAGTAGATTATTGTGAACTACTTCAAATTTTGAATTTTGTCTAATCGATTCAAATATATCTTTGTTAGTAGACTCATAAGAAATTGTCAGTCCTACATTTTCTTCCGTAAAAAAGTCAAAATCTTTTTGAGTAAACAAACTTCCATTTGTAGCAAAAGAGTATTGGATGTCAGGATTCAAACCTCTAGCAATCTCGATAATTTCGTTGTATTGTTTAATTAAAAATGGTTCTCCTCCTGCGAAAGATAATTCCTTTATATTTGCAAGAAGAGG
>JBBQCZ010000306.1:0-3048 GCA_038319215.1 Bacteroidales bacterium
GTCGACATCCAGAAAAACTGGTTGTGCTCCGCAATATGTAATTGCATTGGCGGTTGCGATAAAAGTCAGAGGTTGGGTTATTACCTCATCTCCCGATTCTACTCCAACAAGTTTAAGAGCTAAATGGAGAGCGCTTGTTCCGTTAACACATGCAACAGCTTTCTTTACTCCGGTATATTTTGCAATGGCTTCTTCAAACAGGTCAACGTATTTGCCTACTGACGAAACATAGGTTGAATCAATGCAGTCTGCAAGGTATTTTTTTTCATTCCCATTGAATACAGGTGCATGAAGGGGAATGGATCCGGTTGGCTGGTTATAGAGCTCGCGGATGAATGTTATTATTTCTTTAAAGTTATCCACAAATTAGCACAAATTGAGAACACAAATTTTCACAAATTAAAGGATTACGCGTTTATACTGGAGACTTGGAGAACCAAAATTGATCAATAGCCCAATCTTTTTGTTTGTGGCTTTGAGATAATTAAGAACTTGTGCCAGATGTTCAGGGCATAAAGTTTCAAGTGCTTTTAGTTCAACAATTACCTCATCAAAGCATATAAAATCGGAAATATATTTCTTTTCCAATAATCGCTCTTTGTACCATACTTCCAATACTTTTTCTTTTATAAAAGGAATACCTGCACTTGAAAATTCCAAAGTAAGGGCTTCAGCATAAACCGCTTCAAGAAATCCTGCTCCCAAAGTTTTATGAACCTCCATGCAGCACCCTATGATCTTATAACACTCTTCCTTAAAAGGATAATCTTCCATCTTTCTTTGTGAAAATTTGTGCTCCTTTTTGTGAAAATTTGTGGATCATAAATTGTATATCCCTGTCTTATACCTCTTCAAATTTTCCGGATTTGAAAACCATTCTATTGTTTCTTTCATCCCAACTTCAAATGAGTATTTCGGTTCCCATCCGGTGAGGGTTTTAATTAAAGAATTGTCCCCCTTAAGCCTGAATACTTCTGAATTTTTCGGTCTTATTCTCTGATCATCAGCATCAAGAGTGACATTTGATCCGGTTAATCTCTTAATCAGATTAATAGTTTCCCCTATTGATATTTCGGTGTTAGTTGAAATATTTATTTCTTTCCCGATTGTATCATTACAATTCGCAATTGCAAACATCCCATTACATGTATCTGTTACAAAATTGAAATCCCTTGTCGGTTTAAGGTCTCCGAGTTTTATTTCTTTCAACCCACTTGCTATTTGTGAAATGACAGTAGGTATGATAGCTCTTGCTGATTGACGAGGCCCATAAGTGTTAAATGGCCTGGCTATTGTAACGGGTAGATTAAACGAAGTGAAAAAACTTAATGCTATAGCATCTGCGCCAATCTTAGATGCCGAATATGGAGATTGTGGCTGCTTTGGATGTTTCTCATTGATAGGAACATATTGAGCAGTTCCATAAACTTCTGAAGTAGATGTATGAATTACCCTGATATTCCCATTTTCTTTAGCTGCCTGACAGATATTTAATGTTCCCTTTACATTTGTATCAATGTAACTATCCGGTGCTATATAAGAATATGGTATTGCTATTAATGCCGCTAAATGAAATACAACATCTACTCCTTTAACAATTTCTTTGCAAAAATGGGGATCACGAATATCGCCTGTAATTATTTCAAGGTTTGAGTTTTTAGGGATATCCTCAAGCCAGCCCCAGTTATTGAATGAGTTATATTGTGCAAGCGCTTTTACATGGTAGCCTTTTTCGAGTAACAACTCGGTGAGATGAGAACCAATAAATCCGTCAGCGCCTGTTACAAGAGCATTAGCGTCTGTTTTTAAAATCATAGGTTTATTACTTTATTCAGAACAGTTATTAAATAATTGCTCACTATGTCAAAAAGATAGACTATTGCACTTTCCGTTCTCCATAATATCAACCAATAAATTAGAAAAAACTATGGCCCCTCCATTATTTAAATGGTTAATATCCTGAAAATATGCAGGATTTTTCAAGAAGAGGGTGTCTTTTGAAAAGTCGACATACTTGAAATCATGTTTTTTTGCAAGTTGTTTGAAGAAATTTGAAGAGTATTCTTGATCGATTTTGGCATAACAGGGTGATTGAACCAAAAAAAACTTTATATGATTTGCTATACAGGATCGAGCCATCGATTCAAGCGCATTAATTGTTATTGTATCAATCGTGGTTATATTATTTTCAATCCTATGAAGTGTAGTATCTTTCATTTGATCATATAAGGGAATGTATCCTTTTATGTCTTCTTTCCTGGTTTTATTGAGTTCAAGGTTTCCAATACCAATTGTCAGCAACATTGAATTGAAAGGGTATATTGCTGAAAATGTCTTATACTTTTCATATGGGCTTCGCAACTCAACAATTCTGCGTATTTCGGGGTGGTTATTATAATATGGCAATAGAGAAGAGAGGCGTTCGTATTTATTTGCATTAAAATATAGTTCATCAGAATTAATATCAAGAATAACGATTTTAGGATTATACCTTGTCAATATTGCTTTAAATATAGCATAGCTGTAAAGCAAAAAATTTCCATCACGTCCTGTATTATAATAGCTCATTTTAAGGCTGTCTTCAAATATTCCAGGAACATAATGATGATTTGCACGGGAAGAACCAAATATTAAAATATCAGCATTTGTACTGTCAATTGAATAAGTTGTTCGATATGCCGCTCCAGCAATCTGTTTAAAATAATAATGCTGAAGTGTTTCTCCAATTAACTGATCTAATATTAAAATCAAAATTATTAATATGAATATCTTTGTGAAGAATTTAATAATCTGATTTTTTACCTTACTCATAAATAGTTGATTTGTTTAAAATTGGAAATAGATGAATTGACCTCCATCAAAAACACCAATTAAAAGTATAACCAAAATCAGAAATGAATAACTGAGATTTCGCACCCACGCTTTTGGATGTTGAAAAAACGAGATGCTTCCCTTAAAATATTCAATTTTTGTTTCTACAAGTAATAAGAATAAAACTCCAAAAATTGAGTATATAAAATATGCCGGTGGACCTAAGAAGAATGGACC
>JBBQCZ010000307.1:0-3033 GCA_038319215.1 Bacteroidales bacterium
TTATAAATAGTTGCATCCAAATTGTCAACCGTTTACTTGTCGGGTGGTGGGTGGGCTTTGGGTGCGGTTGGGCAAAATTAAATGTGCTGCAATTTGGGTCGGCTTGTGTATTGGCATTGCAGCTCTTTTAATTTTACGAAGCGTTGGCATTTTGTCCACTGTTTTTCTGTCGATTTATTGTCGGTTGTGTCGTCCGCTACGCTTGCAGGTAACGGTTTGCAGCTACAAGAAGTTGGCGATTTCGGAGAACAAAACTGTCTATACCCACAAAACTTTATTAGTTGCACAAAGCTTCATTTAACCACTGAACCGCCAATTTCTTGTAGGTGCGGTTATGGGCTGGTTTTCTTTTGTCATCTAATTAAATATGTATAACTAACTGTTGTTGGTTTACTTTTGTAATAAGCGACTGCAATGTCCTTTACAGCATTTATTCTTTGCTTTTCTAAAGCTACATTGTCATTATAAACTTTCATTTTTAAATCCCATTGTTTTTTCTCCTCAGCATCCACTTTAGCTGCTGCATTATTTACTAGTGTCTGTGATTCTTTGAAACAAGGAGTTGACGGGTCTATTTGACTTAAAATATTTAATGCACCATTATAATTATTAGATGCCATTTGTGTTTTAGCCTCTTGTAACTGCACAATACATTTTTGATTCTGATAGGCTTTGTATGCTTCTATTGATTTTTCTTGAACTTTGCTGTAACAACTAACTTCTTCAGGAACTGTCATTAATAAACCAAGTGCTTGTTCGTAATCCTGCATCTTTACTAAACTTTCAGATTTTGAAATTATATCGCCACATTTTGATTCATAATAAGCGATGATTTTACCTTTCCCAGTTTCAATAAATACCTTGAACTGTTGGTCGTTTGTTGGAATTTTTGATATGGCATTGGTAATTGCTGTTGTTTTATTTGTGCCACTACCTTTAAGTGGTTTACTTATAGTAGAGAATATAATATTGTTATCCACTTGTTTAATAAATAAACTTAACTCACAAGTCACTACTGTTATGTTTTGCATACCCCCTTCAACAACATTCGTTTCGTAGATTGCAAATTTTGGATAAATAACAAAATTGTTATTATATCCACTTGCTGCAAGACCCGTATTAGAGACAATTTGAGTGATTTTTGTTTCCATTTTTGAAAGTTGTGAAACATCTAAACCATCGACATTCTCAGGCATAATCACCGACAAAGCAATTTTACCAACATCTGATGAAGATTGTGCTATAACATTACTAAATGTAAATAGCATCGTAATTATTATTATACAGTTTTTCATATTATTTTTATTTAATTGTTATGTAAATGGTGCTTAGCTTAATATCTTTCTTTACTTCTAGACCGTTAGATTTAAGAAATTTAAATATTTCAAGTGCGAATTTGTTAGGATTGTAATTATTCCCTGTTGCTTGGTCTTTTAATGGAATACGCACATCGTCAAAAATCATTTTCAAGTCTGTTGTTCCTTGTATATGATAGTTGTTTTTAAAAGCATTTTTACCCATCCATTCCTCCAATAAATCAGATAGAGGTAATCCAGAAGTACCAATTTCTGAAGACATTGTTTTGTCAGTGCCTGCATCAAAACTAACTTCGATAATAACAGACTTGCCGTTATTCACAATATCTGTGAATTTTATTTGCATTACATTTAAAAAATCTTCGGCAACACTTTCCACTGCCTTGCTAGCCAATTTACCTATATCATCGGTAAAGAACTTACCGCTTTCACCAATTTTATTTGACAGAGAGTTGCCAGTTGATGCCTCATAACCTGTAAGTATTAGCGTTACAGAAGTACCTGATTGACCTTTTTGAACATTCACTTCTGCTTGAACATAAATATCAGCCCCCGACATTTGAATCACTTGCGTTTTGATATCTGTCTGATTATCTGAAGTGAAAACGTTATTATCTTTTGCGGCTTTAAGTTTCGCCACAAAATCAACAGTTGTAAAACCTCTTGAATCAAATGCTTCTTTAATCTTAGTAATAGCAATTCTTTTATTTACATCGGCTTCTAATATAGTACGTATATCTTCCCCTTCCTTTGTATAAGGAATTACCATGATTTTAGGTTGAACAGTTTGCACCTGTCCGCCACTATTTGTTGCTACATTTTGTGAAAATGCTGAAAATGAAAAACAGCTTAGCAAAGCTAAACCCGTTAATATTAGTTTATTTTTTATCATATTTTTATTTTTAAAATCCAAATTTTCTAATTAATTGATTTTGCTCCAAGTCTTTACGCAAAGAGTTGTAGTTTATTTTTACATCTACTGTTATTTTTTTTGTGCCTTTCATTTTAATAAGGTTGGAACTTTCAGTTGCCGACATCATAAATGTTTTATAGTTACCCTCATCAAAAAACTTTTTAAAATAGTCTGCATGTTTTGATTTTGCATCATTTTCGTTTTCAATTAAAGGGACATTTAATTCTGTGCCTGGTATCCCCTTAAATAAAAGGACTTTAAATGCGTTCTTTTGAGCATCCATAACTGCATCAGTTTGATTTTTCCCATACCCTGTACTTTTAACAGCAATTGTACCTTGGGCTTCTTTATAAAGAAAATTTACCTCACCGGAATAAGGTTGCAATTTAGGACTGCAACCATGCAGTCCTAAAATAGCTATTATTATATATAGTGTTTGTTTCATAATGTTTAGTCTTTAGTGATTACTAAAAGTTTAGCCTTTGCTTCAAATTTTGCATTAATATCAATTCCCCCAGAGCTTACAGAGCAAGTAGAAAAGTTCTCGTCTTCCACTTTGGTTATTTTAAGTTCCCCTATGTCTTTTTTTCGCTCTAGTTTTTTTCCATTTACTTCGATTGTAGAAACTTCCACAACTTTTAATTTATCACCTTTCTTCAAATTAAAGGCTGAGCCCCCAGCTATCATTATTTTAGTCGCATTTCCTTTGCTGTCTTTTTCTTGAATTTCTACTATAGGAAAAGTTGCAGGAAAATTTTTACTAACAAACTCATCAACCTTATCTTCAATCCCTTTAATTGCTTT
>JBBQCZ010000308.1:0-3027 GCA_038319215.1 Bacteroidales bacterium
CTTTATTCGACAACAGGCAACGATCCTTATATCATTGTCGATCAACTTCGACCTAATAATAAAATATCCGATTATAAAGCTGAATCAATAAACTTGTTTTCGTGGATATTCGCTGTAGTAGCCTCTTTCTTATTTTTTATCTTCCTTGTAATTATTACAAGAAAAGAACCTGCAGCCAAATACTCGCTGCAAAAACTTTTCGTTGTTGTATTTACTATTTTTGGACTATTGATGCCAATGTGGGGGTTGAGATATCATATTGACATGGATTGGAAGTCAGAAAAACGAAAACTCGCCGAAAAGAAGCCATTCCATACTAAGCAGGCGTTTGAATATAAAGATTCATATGAAAAATATTTCAACGACAACTTTGGCTACAGAAGATTTCTGATATATAACTACAATTTCTTATTATACAAGATATTAAATCAAAGTCCTCTTCCTAAAAATGTCATTCTTGGATATGACGATTGGATGTTCTATTTTGCAGTACCTGAATTATTGAAATGGCCCAATTTCAGTCCAGAAGAACTTATTACATTAAAGGATAATCTTGAAAAACGTAATAACTATTTTAAAGAAAGAGGAATCAAATTCTATGTCCTTATTGCTACTGATAAAATCAATGTTTACAATGAATTTTTTCCAGGATTTGACCCTAATAGACATACTACAAATAGATTAAATCAGCTAGATGAATTTCTTAAAAAAAATTCCGATTTCAATATTATAAACCCCACCAAATCTTTAATTGAAAACAAAGACAAAAATATTATTTATTACAAACAGGATTCGCATTGGAACGATCTTGGTGCTTTTATTGGATATACAGACCTATTAAAGAGAATAAAAAAAGATTTTCCCCTCGTTCCAATAAAAACTTTCAACGATTATAAAGTGGTTGAAAAGACCAACGAAAAAGCAAATCTGTCAGCAATGATAGGTATTGACACGACATGGAAAACAGGGCCTCACCTTGTCCCAGTTTTTATTCCCGAATCTGCGATTCTCAATAAATACAAAAATAGTGAGGACGAATACTCTGAAATACTCGTAAAACAAATTAAAAACAGCACCCTGCCCCGCATTTTAATGTTCAGGGACTCCTATGGAGAATACTTGATCCCATATATTTCTGAGTCTTTCAGCCGTTCGGTATTTGTTTTTACAAGCTATATTGACGAAAGTATTGTCGCAGAGGAAAAGCCAGATATAGTAGTTTATGAAATAACCGAAGGACGTATAAATATGCTACTTAAATACTAACAAATGAAAATCACATTAGATACAAATAATAGAAATTTTGTTTTTTTCATTTTGACAATGGGAATCATGGCCATTTCCTTGATCTATTCGGCAAGATGGTATAAGAATTCTTCAGAAATGGATTCTGGTGTTGATATAAGCATCAGCGGAAACTTTTTAAAAAATGGAGCAATTGAAATACATTCAATGTCATCTGATGGGAGAATTATTCAAAGCGAGAAGCTACAATATACTCCTTATGATACAATTCAGGTAATTAATGCATTCATCCCAATTACCGAGGCAAAATCTCGCATAATAATCCAGTTTAAAAAACACCCTTCCGATTCATTAACCGTAAGAGATATTGAATTCAAAACTACATATTCATGCAATAAGATTAATATTAAAAAGGGACTAACCCCAAGTAAAAATAACAATATTGTTTTTTTTCCTAAAGGTCATCAAATAAATTCAATTCAATCATCAACAAAAAATGATTTTGTTGTTGTAACACCTTTTTTCACACCGTTAAATAAAAACTATTGGCAAAATAAAACACATGTTCCAAAATATGCCATAGTAGTAATATTGCTAATTGCACTTTTGTTTTACAAGAAGCTGAGTCTTCTGTCATATTGCTTCGTATTGATATCATCAATTGTATTTATAATTACTGCTTTTCTATTTTCTTCTATAAATTTCCGTTCTCTAATTTTTGGAAAAAACACTTCGGCTCCTTGTCTTGAAATAGGCATGAGAGTTCCGATTGACGAAAAAATTGTTCTTTATTGGGAAAATAACATGAGCATCTCAACAAAAATTAATGACGAAAAAAAGATCGAATTGCTCGTTAATGGAGCCCCCGAATTTCAGAATTTCACATTCCAACTGCCCAACGACTCAGTTATTAAAAAACTCAGATTATCTGTCGGCAGACTTCCTATAGGCAGCAGGGAAATTAAGTATATAAGATACAAAAAATATGACAAAATTATTGACATCCCAATGAATTCTATTCCTTCATACTTCACCTTCAAACACAACGTTAACAATTACAAAAACTCTAATGGAAATATTATTATTCCAATAAATAATCAAAACCCTTATATTGAAACCCAAAACGACATTTCGAAACAATTAATCCCACTTTACGAGTATAGAATTAACAATTATGCAGGGTATGTATTATCAATTATGATTTCGATACTTGTATTTTTCTGGTTGCAGTTCTCAACAATTTCACGTAAATTGTCTGATAAGCAAAAAAACTTCAACTTTTAATTTTCTTTAATGAGAACAAAAGTAACTGTTATTGTTTTAAACTGGAACAACGCCACAGATACGATTGAATGCGTTAAATCACTGCTTAAACAAGACCGTGACGACTTCGAAATATTTGTTGGCGACAACGGTTCGGATATTAAAGATTTCAAATCCATTGAACTTGAATTTTCTGAGAATCCAAAAATTAAAATCAGGCGTTTTAGCGAAAATCTGGGTTTTACAAAGGCACATAACCTTCTCATAAGTGAAGCTCTTGAAACCTCTCCCGAATATATCGCACTGCTCAACAACGATGCATTTGCTTGCCCCGAATGGCTATCCTCAATGATTGCCTGTTCTGTTGAAACTGGGGCTGACATGGTGACCAGCAAAATGTTGTCATTCTACAAAACTGAAATGATGGATAACGCAGGTCATTTTATGCTTAATACAGGGGAGATCATACCCTTAGGTCATGGCGAATCTCAGGGCGAATACAAATATCGATTTAAAAAC
>JBBQCZ010000309.1:0-2982 GCA_038319215.1 Bacteroidales bacterium
TTTTTTGGATATGATATTCATTTAAGGAGCTACTTCTGTTTTGGTCAATTTCATAATCTCTGATTCTTTCAATCTCTGCAATAAATTTTTCTTCGGTGACTTGCAGTCGCCATAATTCTCCCTTTTTTGAGAGTTCGTTTCGATGATCAAGGTATTTTTTCAAGTACTCTTCGGTAGTTTTCATAAGTTTGACTTTTCTTCAGATTTTGATAATATTGTAAGGAAATAAAAAGTAGATAATGTTGGAAAAAATGAGGAATAAAAATAACCGACATTTTCTGAAACTAGTAAAAAGGGAAGAGAGGATAGATGGAGCGCTCAAAAAGCTAATTGACTTTCACAGACTCTGTTACAATAATTACATCATCTTCCCACTTGCAAGAGTTGACAATCACGTGTCCTTTATGTTTGGGATCTTTCTGAATCGGGATTAGATTTCGCTCCAATAGTTCGGGGAGAAAAATAGTAATGGGGTCGATTAGATTAACCCATTCGTTATTTTTCAGTGTAATCACCGTGTAACTTGTCCAGTTGCTATGCCAGTTGTTAATAAAACCAACTTCATCGTTACCATCTTCATTTAAATCGCCTAAATTGAAATAGCTGACAGAGCCGAGACAAAAATCGACTCTTTTGCTTGGAATTTTTCCTGCAAAAAGAAGTTTACAAAAACAATCGTCGGTATTTTCATCCACACAAGGGGTACAATTTGAAAACATTAAATCCACTTTTCCGTCGCCGTTGTAATCCCCTTTAATCGTATCTGTAGGAATTGAAGCGGATGAATTTAGTGAGATTTTCACATTACTTTTTGCGGTATTAATGCCGATTAAAAGAAAAAGAAGAGCGAGAATAAAGGAGAAATTAGATTTTTTCATACAATAATGTGAATTATTTTTCAAAATATGATTCATAATACTTTTTGGCAACAGAAAAACGTCAATTCTTGGGATCAAGAAAACGATGTAAATACCTTTAATTCGAAAAACAAAGATACACAAAAACAGGACATTAGCAAGAGGTAACTTCAAAAAAAAGGCGACCATTTCCCTATGAAAAAATGATTTTGAGTCATTTAATTTGGATCAATTCATTTGAAAGGGTTTCCGAGGGGTTAAATCCTTAAAATATTAAAAAAAAAAAATCCAGCATGCATTATAAGGATTTCCTCTGAGTAAATTTTTGAAAAAAATTCGAGATGCGCCTGTTAACTGATCACTGTTAACTGATCACTGATAACTGAAACAGTCCACCACTTCTTCTCTCCCAATTAAAAAATCCAATTAAACAGAAATCCTACAAGCATAATTCCAGTTCCTACTACTGCTATGAAAGTAAAAATAAGGGGAAGTTTCAATACTTTTCGTAGAATTACCATTTCGGGTAATGAGAGGGCAATCACCGACATCATAAAAGCCAATGCGGTTCCTAACGAAGCGCCTTTCTCTATGAGAACGGATACGATGGGGACAATTCCGGCGGCATTGGAGTAGAGTGGAATTCCAATTATAATTGAAAGTGGAACTGAATACCAAGCACCTTTTCCCATCAGCGAAGCCATATACTCTTCGGGAACAAACCCGTGAGCACCAGCTCCTACAGCAATTCCCAACGCAACATACAACCACACTTTACCCACAATATCCTTTACGGCAGTAATCCCGGATTCAATTCTATCCTCGAGAGTAAGTGCATTTGCATCTAATCCATTTTGCCCTACTTTTGTTTTGTAAACCCATGGTTCAACCCACTTTTCAAGTTTTAATAAACCAATAATCCAACCCGCAAATATGGCGATAAAAAGTCCAGTCCCGATATAAATAGCAGCGACTTTCCATCCAAACATACCATATAAAAGCACAATTGCGACTTCATTTATCATGGGAGCAGCTATCAGAAAGGAGAAGGTAACTCCCAGCGGAACACCGGCTTCTACAAACCCTAAAAATAGGGGGATGGCAGAACAAGAACAAAATGGAGTTACAATTCCGAGCAAAGAAGCCAACACATTTCCGGTAAATGTCTTTTTACCTTCCAATGCTTTACGGGTTCTTTCGGGAGTAAAGTAGGTTCTAACAATTCCAACAAAGAAAATAATCAGAATCAGCAACAACATCACTTTAGGAAATTCAAAAATGAAAAACCAAACTGCTTCCCCTATATGCGAACCTTGGGTCATCCCAAAAACATCGAATACAAGCCATTTTGATATCGGATCTAAATAGTGATAGAATGCGAACCAAATGGGCAATAACAACAGTACAATTTGAAATTGTTTGGATTTGAAAAGATTCATTTTTTTTGATATTTAAAATAAAAAAGATAAAAAAGCAGCTAGACAACGAAAAAATGTAGCCTATACCAATATAAGGTCATTAAAAAAGACCGTTTAATTTACTAAAAATAAAAACTCAATTTTATTTACATCAGAGTATCGTGAAAAGAACAAGCAAGTTCTAAATACGATTAAAAATAGAAAAGATACACATAGTAAGCTCCCACTATTATAAAGATAGTGGCTACTACGAGACGGAACCACTTTTCAAAAATCTTTACCTTTTTATAAAAGCCACCGATACTTGAAATACTAAATGCCAACAGATAAGCAACAATAATTACTGGCAAGGCAGTAGCGATTGCAAAGACCAAAGGCAAGAACAATCCCGAAGGAGACGCAATGGTAATAGGAATTAGCATTCCAAAATAAAGTACGCCGCTATAGGGGCAGAAAGCAAGTGCAAAAACAATTCCTAACAACATTGCACTCCACCAATTATTTTTCCCATTTTTGCTCTTAATTTTATCGCTCAAGCCACTAAATCCAGGAAATTTTATTTTAAAAAAATCAAACATCAGAATCCCGACGATGATAAGCAGAGGTCCCAAAAACTTCTCACCGTTCGATTGAAAAAATTTGGCGACCGAAAATGTACTAGCACCAAAGTAAAGAATCACTCCAAGAGTCGTATAACTAATAGCGCG
>JBBQCZ010000310.1:0-2971 GCA_038319215.1 Bacteroidales bacterium
GCATTGGCTTGGCCGAATTGTCAACTTATTTTATGTATGTGATGCCAAAATTGAAATCACGACTAAGGTCCAAAATATTGCCAATAATACTTCCTATAATATTCTTATCAATTCAGCACTGTACTCTACCATTGGTTTTTGATTGGAGTTTTATTGCTCTTAGATCATTGGTTTTTCTACCATTTGCTGCTTTTGTTGGAATTGCAACTCACAAACGTCCGAGCTTGTTTCCATTTTTTGTGATGCTACATGTATTATTAGATATGGGTACCGTTGCAATGTTTTTTATCTCTTAATCAATTAATTATGAAAAAAGATGAAATTAAAATTATAGTACGATGCCGAGCTATAATCGGCAAAGTATTAGTTTTAGCAGTAGTGCTTTATGCATCTTGCTTTAACTGTTCTTATGCTATGGGCATCAATAGTATAGATTCTCAAAATGTTGACAGTCTCTTAAAAAAGCAGAAAATGCAAGTAACCGAAATTGGTTTTGGTGGACCTGCAATTAAAATAAGCAGATTTAATGGTCAATTGGCAATAATGACTGGAGGACGAGGCTCAGCTGTTATAAATAATCGTTTTACTGTTGGCGGTGGAGGATATGGAATCTTTAATTCAATAAAAATTTATGGCTCCGAAAACCTATCCTCAAGAATATACAAAATGGGTTATGGTGGATTAGAGCTTGGATATGTTTTTTATTCAAGACCTAGATTAAAATTCGGGTCTTCTGTACTTTTTGCAACTGGTGCAAGTTTTTGGATGTCAAACCCTAAGATCAAAAATGAATCTCCCTTTAAAAATGATTTCAATTTTATAACTGTTCTTGAACCAACAGTTTATGGAGAAATAAAACTCAACAGATGGCTAAAACTCCATGCAGGTATAACATATAGATATGTGGCTGGTTCTAATTTGACATATATCCAAAATAATGAAATTAGAGATTTCTCGGGCTACTTTGGAATCTTGTTCGGAATATAATTAATACAATTTACAAACATGAAAAAAATATCAAAATATTTAAAAATTTGCATAATGATTACAATAATGTCATTTGTGACTCCATTGTTAAGTAAGGCTCTAGCTTCAATTGATTTTGACATTATGAGTCAATTAAACAAAACTCAAACAGACACAATAAGAAACAATTTTTGTCAAAAAGTTTTTGTACCAATAAATGGGGTAAATCTAGGTATGTTTATAACTGGAACTGACTCAACAAAACCAGTATTGCTTTACCTTCATGGCGGGATACCAGACTATTTCTTGACAAAGAAATACCCAACAGGTCTTGAAAATCTCTTTACTGTAGTCTGGTGGGACCAACGGTGGGCTGGCCTTTCATTTAATGTCAACATGCCAAAAGAGTCTATTACATTGGAGCAAATGATATTGGATACAAAGGAGGTGACAAATTACCTGCGTAAACGATTTGGACAGGACAAGATTTACCTTATGGGACGTTCGGGCGGAACTTTTATTGGTGTGCATGTGGCTGCACGTTTCCCAGAATTATACCATGCTTACATTGGGGTTGCACAGATGTCGGAACATTTAAAATCAGAAAGGTTGGCTTATGATTATATGCTTGAAGAATACAGGAAAGCAGGGAACAAGAAAATGGTGCGAAAACTGGAAGCCTCACCAGTAACTGACGAAATTCCATACGAATATCTTAAACTTCGTGATAAAGCCATGCATACCATTGGTGTTGGTACAACTCGCGACATGACTTCGATAATAAGCGGTGTTTTTTTACCATCGCTTACATGCAGAGACTACAAGCTATCTGAGAAAATTAATCTGTGGCGAGGCAAAGCCAAGGCCGGAGTTCACCCTCTGTGGGATACTATTTTGGCTACTGATTTATCTAAACAAGTTCCTGAAATTAAAATTCCGGTCTATTTTTTTCATGGAATATATGATTATACGGTTTCTTATGTTTTGGCAAAGGAATATTTTATGAATTTGCAGGCTCCCGTTAAGGAATTTTACACATTTTACGAATCTGCTCACAGTCCTATGTTTGAAGAGCCTGAAAAATTTATAGAGATAATCGAAAATGACATTTTACATTTAAAAGATATAAAAAATGAAAATTAGTAATTCAAAATCACTAAAACCACTAGCCCTAACTTTTGTAGCGAGCGGTGTGTGGGACACAATTGCCGGTATATTGTATCTTTTTGTAATCGGAACAGGACGGCCAATTAGTAATCCTCCAACAGACCCGTTCTATGCAATTTTTCTGGCGAGCTTCTTTTTTTGCTTTGCTTACCTTCAGTTTATGTCGGCAGTCAACATAAAGCGGTATTTGGTTATTGTTGGCAGTTTAATTATTGGACGTTTTCTATATGTCATCATTTTGTATTCATTCATCTTTTTTGTTGAAGATTTTCCCAATACATTCTTTTTTACGGGCATTGTTGATGCTATATTTCTGTGCCTTTATTCAGTGTTTGCTCTTAAATCTGGAGTTAAATTAAAAGAATTATTCTTGCCTATAAATGCTTTGGCTGGGCATTGAACGAATTGTAAACAAATTAAAAAACTATTTAAAATGAAACCAAAATTAGAAAACTACAAACTTATTTTAAGATTATTAACTTTAAAAATATTGATTATGATTACCTGTATTAGTTCATTCGGTCAAGCTAATAAGCTTGAATCTGACTATATGAAAATGATTGAATATGCAACAAAAGCTCCATCAGGGCACAATACTCAGCCATGGAAATTTATTATTAATGAAAAGTCGATCGAAATTCACCCTGATTTGAGTAAATCACTTCCTGTCGTTGATGCAGATTATCGCGAATTATACATTAGTTTAGGCTGTGCTGCTGAAAATCTAAATATTGCCGCTGCCGAATTTGGTTATTCTGCAATGTTTTGCGTCAGAAAAGTTTCGGATGATTATTCTTGGATATACGTAAGTTTTGAAGAGGTAGAAACGAAAAAGGAT
>JBBQCZ010000311.1:0-2909 GCA_038319215.1 Bacteroidales bacterium
GATTGATATTGCTTTAGGGACCAGTTACTTATAATGCTTTTTAATTGTAGCTTTTTTAGTTGTTCTTTGGACTCGACTAATTCAATAATCTTATCATCGTTTTTTGGCAAATCATTTAATTTACTTTCTGATATTGCTAGCAACCAATAATAATACCAACTTTCAAAAGCTATTTCCCAATTCTCGCACGCTAACTCAATAATTGACTTTACAACTTCTTTTTCTACTTTAGAGAGGCTTATATAAAATCGTCTCCAATCAAAATATTCTCTAAAATCTTCAATATGCTCATAAATGATTTTTAATTCTGTTTGCAATATTTCAATTTCCGAGATTTTCTGATTGTGATTTTGGGTTGTATTTTTAGAACGCTTTAAAATGGGAATTGCAAATAATGTTGAAATTATCTGATTAAATTGATTTTCTGTTATTTGTAAGTTTGCATTTTCTAAATAAAGTGGATGCAAGTAGTCTGATGAGAAATTATCAAGATAATTCTGTTTAACTGTCTCATTATCTTTGAACCATTCATCGGTCTTTTTGTTTAGTAATTCAACATTTTCAACATAAACCTTTAGTGTTGGTATGTGGTTTTCTTCAATATAGCTATGTTCAAAATATTGTAATGATTTATGAACTTCCTTTATTTCAAAAATCTGATTAACTAATGTAATTCTATTTGTGCCAAGTGTTTTGTATTTATTTGATACTAGGCTAAAAACTTGAATTTTAAATTTTGTTAAACCATCATTTTTGAAAAGCAGATCTCCAAATTCCTTCTCATTTGAATTAGCAAATTCTTTGTAACGGTTAATTTGGTTTTTAATTGCGGTATAGTATTTCCTAAAGTGTTCGTCAAGCCAATTTTTGTATAGATTTTTTTGATTGTTAAGATCATCATCTATATTTTTTAGTTTTATAACGGCCTCTTTTATTAATTCCTCCAACTTTAGCTGCAATATTCTTGAATTGTCTTCTTTAAATATTTCATCACTCAAAATTTCAAGAGGGTGTTCAAGACCTTTAACATCTGCATATAATTTCTTAGCAGTTTTAATCTTTTCAATAATGACTGCAAGTTCTTTCTCATCATTTTGAAATTTAAATTGTTTAAAATCAAGTTTAGATTTTAACTTGGCATAATCAACAATTTTTTGTCGTTTTAAGAATTCACCCACCAATTCAGTCCATGTTTTTCCCTGATAGATCTTCTCATCAAGTTGCTTGTGCTGATAATTAATGGCTTTAACTTTCACATCAACTGTTTCCTTGGCAGTAGAATAATTTGTCTGGTTAAAGCTAATCAACTGTGTAAGGTTACATAATCTATCCCGCACAGAGTTTACAATTCCGTCCCTGTCTTTATTGACGTCCTCAACTACGGCAGCTAATGCTCCCAGTTGATCATTCGCTTTGTGCAAATTATTTTTTATAACATCTAAAGCTGTCTTCTTTTCGCAAACTACCAAACATTTTAAATTATTTGCTAAAGCGTTAGTTATTAGTGCTGTAAGAGATTGACTTTTCCCAGTACCGGGGGGACCTTGGATTATCTTATTTGGTTCAATTCCTAAAGTTGAAAGGATTTCCTGTTGGCTGGGATCTGTTTCTATTGCACTATGCTCAGTCCCTGCAAAATTTTCAACTTTCAAATTCTCAAAATCATATTTGTTAAAATTACTTATGATTTTGTCGATGTCGGTAATTATGCTTTCCTTTTGTGTTCTATAAAGCCCAAAGACTCCTCCAAAGTATATCCATGGAATATTTCCTGAAATTGATTCTATCGCATTTGCTTCAGGAATATTCTTAACAGGTTCATTAAATTTTGCAAGTAAATTATCCTTAATACTGGAAGTTGTGTTTGCATTTAATGCTTTAAGTATTTTGTAGCATTCATTGATTAATTCGTCTTTGTCAATTATCTCATCCTCTAAAAGTTCTTCATTGATTTGAGGGATTAGGATATTTTCATCTGATTTCAAATAGGAGATTAATACTTCATTCAATGAAGTGGAATGGATTTCCTCATCAACTATTTTCCCTTTTTCATTTCGGACTTTATTTCGAAGAATTGACCAAGAATTAACCTTGTTGGATGATTTTATAAGTTCTAAAGGCCAGATAAACAGTGGAGCTTTTATGATTTTTTTATGATCTTGCTTTGAGGGTTTAATAAGGATCGGATACCCAAAACCGAATGTTTTTATACCATGTTCTTTATAATTGTCCTCGTTTTCGATATTGAGTGAGTTCAATCTTTTTGACAACAAACCAAATCGTTTCTGATCCTCTAATTGCAATGAATTGAAATCAATCCCGTCAAAAGAGATATTGAACTCAAAACAAGAATCAGTAACAAGTAAGTCAAGGAATTTTTTAGCAAAGTCAGGGCTAATATAATTTAGATTAGCAAAGTCAAGGCGTGTTGCATATCTTCCTGGTAGAGCATTTAAATGAATTGAGCGTATGTTTCCTCCTTTAAGTTTATCTCTTAAAGCTTTTAGGAATACTAAGTCTGTCATTTATTTTTCTTTGTTAATGTAAATATATGTGTTATTACAATGAATTTTAAAATTTGGCTCTTTTGTTTTTGCCTGTGCGTTGACCTTTTTTGAGGGGCAAAAACAAATGTGCCAAATTATTTAGTACTGTTTTTTAAAATTTTTTCGCGATGGCAAAGTCCCGATAGAAAGCAGAAAATTGTCATGTCAGGGTATTGTGTCTAGGAAGTAGGATCTTTTTGTCATTAGCATGAACTGTCATGTAATCAGTAGCTTGCCTATAACGGCCAGCGGGTATGAGCAGAAAGCGTTGGTGGCGCAGCGAGCCGAAACGGGTCCCGGTACTTTAGGCAGGATTGCTCCCGGCTTGCAAGCCAGCATGGCGCAATTTTTGCCAGTCCCGGC
>JBBQCZ010000312.1:0-2900 GCA_038319215.1 Bacteroidales bacterium
CAGCTTTTCATGCAGGTCCTTTTCTGAGCAATATGGCCTGGCGTTTTGAATATATCAGAAGTCTCTTTACAAAAAGCGCCCCCCTTATAACCAAGGAAACAGCCTATACTTCTCAAAACGACCACAAATACGCCAATAACAAAATAGTCAATGCTCTTAACTACAAATTTATTTCTGTTGCACAATCCATAAGTGATACAGCAATCCTTTTCAAAAAAGAACATTAAAAAACAGCAATTTTATATATTTCCTTAAATCCGCAAGGATTTAATTTTTCTATAAAATTATCAAAAAAGCTAAACTACGAGTAAAATAAATCAATAATTTTTCAAATATTAAGTGATTTTTTTTGGCTTTTGTAGTAAATGTTTGACTGCAAAATTATTTTTTTGATGTCAAAGTATTTTCAAAGCGACTAAAGGCAAATTCTCTTTATTGAGTTTGTAAGCTAAAACTAAAATACACATAACTGTCTAATAAACAGTACTATAAAACTTTTTTGTTTTTTGTTTATAGGCATAGTAGTCCCATAAAACCCAAAATAAATGTTTTTCTTTTAAACTTTTAGCAGCTCATAAGGCTGATCCGTAAATAATTTTAGCACCCATTGCCTCCCTTTATAAACCCATTTGCCGGCAACCGATATAAACCTGAATATAAATCTTTTAAGTCTGGTGGTAGGCAAAATATTTTTAAAAATATGCGACACTTTCTTTACGAAGTAATTATAAAAATTTTTAGCCATTGCCATTATGAGCAAATATGCTGTGTTTTCGTTCATGAAAGAGCAAGGTAGATGCTTCCATCCAAAATCATTGTTCATTACATCAAACGTTTTTTCACTGCTCCCTCTTTGATTATAATACTCAATAACCTCTTTTTCAGCACTTTGCCAATCATCGGTCAAAATTGAGCGGTATTTAAAAGCTTCACCTGTAAACAAATCTCTTTGGTTATCACCAGTTTTTTCTCTCATGATTACCAAACGATAATTTTTTTCTTCACAAAATTGTGCAAATGTTAGGGAGGATACTTCATAATTTTTACAGTTGATTTCTACAGTTTCCCAATTATTTATTTCAGTTATTTGGTTATAAAGATCTTCGCATTTATTAGCTCTGATATAGAAGAGTTTACTATTTGCTGCCACTACATTAATGATTTCTTTTGAATATGAACCTGCATCCATTCGTGAACGATTAATTTTAACTCCATTTTCTTTCAAAAGCTCAAATGCTCTGGTAAGTGTGGCGGCTTGTTCAAACTTTACATTGGCATTTCCATCGCGATTTTCAATATAAACAATTTTGTCTCCTATAGTTGCAACTCCTGGAAAGTATCCTTTCATGCCCTTGTAAGTATGTTTCGTGTCGTATTTTTCGGTAGCAATTATCTGGTTATCATAATCAAAATCATAATAAATACCGTTTTCTAATTGCTTCGTGTGTAATAATGTTTTAATATTCAAAGTGTTAAGGCTTATATTGATATTAAAATCATAATTTTTTCCTTGTTTAGAAGTAAATGTTGAATTTTCAGTAGCAAGTTCTTTTATACCTCTCAATATAGTGTCTGCACTTGGAACATGATTGTTGGGTATAGATTTTAAATGTTTTCCTAAATGAGTTTGAATATCTTCTGCACAATCGCCACCACTGTAAAATACATTGAGAAAATTTTTAATAATATCGCTATAAGAATAGCCACCCTCTTTAACTCTTGAACCTAATTCATTATCAATAAGTTGACTCATGCCAATTTTGTCAAAACAATTATTAACAAAAGATATTCCTGAAAAAGGGCTTACATTATTTGATATTTTTTGTACTTTCATTGCGAAAAACTTTATTTACCTAATTTTTTGTTTCACACCACTAAGATAGGTGAAATTTTTCAGTTGTCAGACATTGTGTAAAACTATTTCTACACAATGTTTTGACAACTTTTTAATAAAGTCTTTGCGGATTTAAGGTACATTTTTTATCTTTGCAGCAACTTTCAACGATTATATGAGAAAATAAAAACTAAAAGTAGCTACAAAAAAAAACTGAAATATTCAGTGCGACTTTTCCTGACTTTGACTAGCGAAATTTCTACTTATTGTAAGACAACTCTTTTAATCTCTATTAAATTGCCATTAGTATCATGTAATTTAACAAAATAAAGTCCTTTGGGGAAGGAAGAAATGTCAATCTCGATGGCGGTTTGTTTATTTAATACAGGTTTATTATAAATTCTTTCACAAAGCACATTGAATACTTCAACATTTGATACTTCAAGTTTGTTATTTATTAATAATTTGTATTTTCCGTTTGATGGGTTAGGTTATATTTGAATAGCAGTTTACGTAGAGTTTTCAGTTATACCAGTAGGTTTATATCTGTATTTAAATATTATACCGCTATTATTTAAACCACCATCACTGGTCACACCATAACAACATTCCCCATCAGAAAATAAGCTGCCAAGAGGAAAGCTCCCGCCTGGACTGCCAGCAAATTCGTGCAATTTAGAAAAATCTGTACCATCAGGCTTTATTTTAAATATTGTGCCGCCTAAAGAATAAATATCACCTCCCTGAGCAGTCATTCCCAATAAAAAAGAGCCATCAAAAATTAGTGAACCATAAGGATAGTATCCAGTCTGATCATTAAGGTCGAGCAACTTAGAGTAATTGCTGCCATCAAACATTAATTTAAAAATAGTTCCATGATTTAATAAACCGCCCGACCATGTCATGCCGTATAAATAAGAACCGTCAGAAACAAGAGACTGATATCCGTTACTAATAGCACCATCTGGCATTCCTTGAAAATTATATATTATCGAAAACTGAGTACCATCAGGTTTTATTTTATAGATGACTCCAAAACTTCCGGGGATACCCAAGGCAGCCGCTT
>JBBQCZ010000313.1:0-2869 GCA_038319215.1 Bacteroidales bacterium
ACTACCAAGGTGTTGCAAATATGTTAAGCCGTAGTGGTACGAATGCCCGTTAACCTTTGGCAATTCACCTGACAATAATGTCCTGCTATTATAATCAAATTTATTATCCATATTGTAAAAGCTCATGCCAAGAACAGGTCCAATATAAACAGGAGGACGCTCATAAGTTGGCATCAGAGGATTTTCCATATCGTATGAACCACCTGAAGTACGACTTGAAGACCCACCTGTATAAGCAGACCTTACTGACATACTGCCTACCATTCCTGCTGAAGTACTAACACCTTGTGGTTGGGGTACAGGCTGGTTAACAACATTAATTGCACCTGTTTGATTTCTGATTTCACTATCCACGGCTACAAATGAAGTGTATTTTGTGAGTAAGCTGTAATTCAGGCCTAAATCAGTTATTTGATCCTTATATTCTTCACCTTTTGAAAAAATTGCTAAGTCTGAATATAACTCGATTTTTTTCCTTGCCCATAGATATTTTAAACCTTCTCCGGTGTATAATGTTCCAAATTTATCCAAAGGAACATTAGTATGTAATTCTTGTTCCGGCGTTTTACCAGTTACTACAATGGTACCTTTCATTGGTTTTTTCCATTTGCCAATAACAATAATTGGCCTTTCTGCAAATAAGTCAGGGATTTTTTCGGGGAAAGTCTCAGAAGCCCAAAAATCGCCATAATCAATCTGGATGTCTTTCATAATCGGGCTTGCGGTATATTTTACAAATTCCTTTATCAATGAATCTGCATTTGATTGATTTAGAGCAAAAAATGATTCTCCTAAGCCTACCCTTGCCAATCCATCTATATAATATCTATTGACAGACGCCCCTATACCAAAACCAAAAATATTAACCTTGTTTAAATTTTCATTTACATATTTAAAAGTTTCTATTTCATTTTCAACAAAACCATCTGTTAGAACAGCTATGATTTTCGAATAATCACTATGGGTTCTTGTGTTCATTGCGTATTTTAAAGCATCCAAAATATTTGTTCCACCTTCAGTATTTAATTTTTCTATATATTCCTTTGCACTCTCAATATTATCCTCTGTTGCATATTCGGATTCGGCATAAAGATAGCTCAAGGAATCAGAAAAAACGATGATATTGAACATATCCGAATTACTCAATTTGTCTAATACTCTTGTCATTAATCTCTTTGAAATATTTAAAGGGGTACCAATCTGAGAACCCGAAATATCTACTAAAAAGATATATTCTTTTGGTAGAATTTCGGCATTATTTATTCTTTCTGGAGGTTGAAGCATCATAAGAAAGAAGTTCTCATCACCATTTTCAGTCATAATCACACCGGTTTGAATCATCTTACTCCGAAGCTTATACTGGAGAACAAAATCTCGATTGCCATTATTTATATCATATTCCAATTTTACTTCTTTTGTATTTTCATTTATATTTTTAACGATTATTTTATGGGTTTCGGATTGTAGAAATGATAAAGGCACACCTGCATTGATTCTAACATTAACGTCATATCCATAAATTTCTTTATCAGCTATTTCCTTGTATTCAACATTCGGTGTGGGCTCACTTTCCTGAATATTACTTCTAAATCGAGGTCCGACAACTGCGGGGAATACAAACTCATAGATTCCTTCCTTTGGCACGAGTATTTCAGCATATTTGAACTCGACTTCGATAGTATCACCGGGCATGATATTGGCAACATTCATTGTAAAGACATTTGGTCTAGACTCTGTTAGTAATGATGCACTTTTACCTTCGCTTTTTGCTTCATTATAAATTTTTTCAGCTTCTTTCTTTTCTGTAATTTTTGAGATAATAACCCTGTCCTTGATTGTCATCTTCATAAAATGAACTGCTGCATTTGCTGATGCCGGAAAAGTATAAATAGCTTCTATGGGCGAATCACCTGTATTTACATAAACCTGAGTAATTTTTATGTCCGCGATTACGCCATCTATCTCGACATTCGCTGATGTCCTCAATAGTGGTAGTCTCTCAACTCCTGTTCCATCGGAGATAATATCAAAATATGGAGATTCCCCTTTGTTGCTTGCTAACATTACATTAGATAACAGTAAAAACCAAATTGCCAGATTTCTTACTTTCATATCAAACCTCAATAGTAATCAAAACTATAAAAACATTAGAATAATAAACACCACTTGAAATTTTTTTTGAATATTGGTTTTATTAATCTAATCAATTTAATATTATATTTATTTTTCAATTTTTCTAAAATCTATTTTCCAAAATAACTATTATTTTTTAATTATTGCTAGTATAATTTGTAAAATAATATTGTAATTGTTAATATCTTAATTCTTTTGATTTTGATGTCCAATTATTCGGTGTGTTCGTGTCATAATTAACATATACAACAAAAAAATTGGATGCTTGTTATATTATTTCTCGAATTATCTAATAGGAATAAAACTATGGTCTCCCACGAATTCATCTAGTTGACGAAGCAACTGTAAAAGTCTAGATGTTCGATGTGTTGGGTATTGAAGTAGTACAATCATCCTTGATTGTCAATGATAGTCAGGCAGGGATGCCTAACCTACTAAGAATTGATGTGTCCCATCTGCCCACAGGCTTGTATTTTATCAGAATTGGTGATAAAGTAGAGAAGTTTGTGAAGATGTAGATTGGATTTGTCTGTCTGAGCGTAGTCGAAGACTTTTTTTTTACATTTCGAGTTCGCTCAATGTGACAATACGGAGTAGAGAAATTTGTGAAGATTTAACGTTATACAAAAACATCCGATGTCTTCAAGACATCGGATGTTTATACAGTGCAAATATTTGATATACTTGGTCTTGAAGTAGCACAGACGCCCTCGTCTGTGCTTGTTGGTCAGACGGG
>JBBQCZ010000314.1:0-2860 GCA_038319215.1 Bacteroidales bacterium
GTGCCACCAGTTCTTCTAGCTCTTTCTAGGCCCATAAAGCCAATCTCGGTTGGCATACTTATAAGATTTCGCTGCGTTCTTAGTTTTTGTTCCAGGGTTTCTATGGCTTTCGGGAGTCCATTATCACTTATATAACTAACAACAGCTTGCCTGATAGTAACTCCTGGAGCAAAATTCATAATTTCCTTTGGGAATAGCCTAACAAAATCAGCACATTTCCGTTTATCCTCAAAGATATATTTAATATTGCCTGCTGCTGCAAGAATAATATTCGGATCGCTAGCTGAAATCTTTGCGATGTCTTGAAATTTTGTAGTGCAAATTAGTTCTACTAATTCACTTGCTCCTACAATTTCAGCAAGTTTATTGGTTTGAAATATAAAACTTTGTATGCCTTGAACGGATGCTCCGTATAGGTATTTCTGATTTTCCATGCGCTTATATCATTTATTTAATTTGTTTCTCTTCATATTTCCGTGTTATCATACCAAAGCCCAGGCTGGCACCTTTGCCTAAACCCAAATAATCGGGTATAGACACATTGCATTTGAACTCAATATCGAATGCCATCATTTTCACTTTCTTGTATTGTATAAGTTTGGCATCTTCTATGTCCAGTATCTTGCATGTAACTTCTGTTTCGAAATGTATGTCCAGACCTTTACCAAATGAAAGAATATTTCCGATAAGAATTCGCTCTAAAAACTGACATTTTTCACCTAATCCCTCCAATTTTAGATATTCGTTATAATTATCCTGATTGAGTGGGAGCCATTTGCGAAGTCGGTAAGCAAAGGGGCTGTTCCATGTTTGAATCAAAAACTGGTTGGCCTTCACCGTATCAATTTCAAGCTCCACTTCCTGATTCCCCAATCGGCAGTTAAAATTGCCATGCATCAGCAACAAACCAATTGCTTCAGTACCTTCGTTTATACAAACCATGGTAGCACATTGGTTTATTCGTTTATATTGTATTAGCGGATAAGCATACCGAAACGAATCGCCTTCGTGGTTATGAAAAAGCACATTGTTTTTTTCTTTCAGTAATTCGTTTACTGCACCGCGCAGATAAGGTATTTCATCCTGATGTATTTTGTTGGTAAATCGCAAAATCAGTAATCTTTCTTTTTTTGAATTGTTATTCATATAGCAAATAATATATATTGTTTTTGATAATCAGAATTGCTTGATCTTGGATTGAAAATGATTTATTATTTATATTAACAAAAAATACCTTTAATCGTTAAATTCTAATAATTCAATTTGCTTGTAGCAACGTAAATGTTCTATTCTAAAAAAGGTATATATACTGTATATTTTGTTAGGAAATTTTAATTTTTTTTTTGCATTATCAGGCTCATAACATGCTATAATACACTATCAACCCCATTTTTTTCTTCAAAGTATGTAAATTGTAATAGTATTATTCAATTATATACGCTTCAAAGTTAAATAGATATTTTAAATAAACAAAACTTTGTTTAATAAAAATTTTTTTTAAATGGTTTTATTTTTCTTAAAATATATATATTTTTATATTGAAATTTCACCTTTATCTTTTTTTGCAAAATCATATAGAAAAAACCAATAGAACCATCAGCATTATTAACACATTATTGGATGTAATTTGTATTGTTTATTGTCAAGTTTCACAAGGTTATTGTTCCTGATTTTTTCAAGACTTTTAATAGGGTTTTAGTAAAAGATGCTACACGATTTGTAGTTCCTGACAGACTAAAAGATTCCTTCAAAGGGACCGGAAGTCAGGCAGGTGTGAGTATACAATATGAATATGACATCAAAAATGGGCGCACCACAGACTTGACGATAACAGATGCAAAGCGTTGCGATCTGGTCGATGCATAGGAAACATTCTCTCGCGTACTTCTAGGCGACTTGATTATACGTGATTTAGGCTATTTTGTTCTGTTATTATTTTGGGAATTCAAGAAAATAAATGCATTTTTTCTAAGCCGACTCAACGCAAAATGTCATGTATTCAAAGAGCATGAGCATACTGCAATTTCATTCAAGGAGCTGTACGGAAAGATAAGTCAGAAAAAAAATAACATTGCTTGAATTACCTGTTACGGTAGGAATTCAGCAAAGACTACCTGTTCGACTAATAGTCCAATTAGTATCTGATGAGGTTTATGAACAACGAATTAGAAAAATCGAAAAACAAAAAAAAACGGGGTACAAAACAAGCGACGATTATAAAGCACGTTGTAGATTCAATTTATTCATAACAAATGTTGAAGACAAAGAACTCCCAAAGAATCTGTTTCCAAGGCGTATAAAACACGTTGGCAGATAGAGTTAATGTTTAAGCATTGGAAATCGACTTGCAAAATTCGTAATCTACAACCGATGAAATATGAACGGTTTATTTGTTTATTATATGCCAAATTGATACTTATCATAATTAACTTGCAATTGATTAGAAATTTTCAAGGATATTATTTTCAAAGCCAGAAAAAGTTGTTGAGCGAAGATAAATGCTTTAAAGCATTAACTAAAGGTTTTGAACGATTGCTACAGATTATAAAGCAAGAAAGTTCAAAATCGATAAGTGAGTTAAATAAAATAGCAAAACTATTTTCCAAAGAACATTGGAAAGAAAAGCGAATAGAAAGAGTAAATTAAATTGAAATAATTGAGTTATTTACTTGCATATCTGCTTATTTTTTTAACACAGCATTAAAATTCGACCTAAACCTATAATAAACGTCATATATAAATACGTATAAAATTTGTATCTTTGCAAAAAAAAACAAAATGCAAAGATTAGAATTGAACTCAGCAAACGAAATACGTGAAATGATATTATTGTATTTCAACAAGAATGAAGAGGCAAAAT
>JBBQCZ010000315.1:0-2804 GCA_038319215.1 Bacteroidales bacterium
CGTAAAGTTTCTTTACTTTTGCCTAATAATTCAGACACTTCTGACAATGTTAAATATTTATTCATAACCAAGTTGTTTAACCTTATACAATGGTTACAAACTTACAACAAAATATTAAATAACAAAACAGAATGAAAAAAATAATTAACATTGCAAACCAACACTTTAGCATTTTAAGAACTTTGTGTTACGACTGCTGTATATTGCGACCACAGCGTGTTTCGACCGATGACAAATAAAAAAAGAAACAACGAACGCCCAACATCGGCTAAGCAAAACCATCGCCAAGCCCATCGTATAGGCAGGTGTAAGACAAGAAACCGATTGACATAGTATAAAATAGGAATATAGCTCGTTGATAGGTTGGTGCAAATTTGGAAAATTTTATTTTTTTTATTCTCTTTACTCGCAAAAAAATGGAAAATAACATCCTGCTTATTTAGTATTTTCCATTAATACAAGCTTTCTGTATAAGTGATAATTGCCTATGAGGCAGTAATATCAATTAATTTTTTAAGCAGCGGAAAGTCATAAATCATATTATTTCTTTCTCGATTAAAAATAAAATGGTTATTGGATTATTTACAATAATACGATTACCATTTTTTGCTGTGGCAATCATAACATGATACTCCTGAGGTTCCTCCTTTTAAATCAGAACCATGACAGTTAATACAATTTGTCAGAGGTTGATCAAGACCGATCTTATGTATGCTCCCATTTTTACTTATAGTATGATCTGAAGGAGGTGAGTATTTTGGTAAATCAGTAGATTTTTGACAGGAACTGATTAAAACAAATAGTAGAATTAGTATTGAAATCTTCATAACGATGGTTTTTTTACTATTGTTAAAATAAACGGTGATTAGGAAGTTTTATTGTTCGATTTCATTAATGGACACCATAAAATAATTACAGTCCAATATACTAGAAGAAATTGGTTTTTATTAGAATGCTTAAGTGGAATAAAATTATCTTAAAGAGATGATATGACAAAAAAGAGAAACCAAGGACTACAATGTTGAAATAACAAATGATACAATTGATTTATATAGATTTTTTGATACAACCAAACAAGTTGAATTTTTTTACGATTGTGTAATTGAAACAATAGAACACATTATTCATTAAGAAGTTAACTGTTTAATAAAAAATAATACTTTTAAAAGAATTATTGAATTTGAGTATGAAATGCCTGATAAAATAATCGCAACATTGGCTCGATTTTTAGAGCAAAACCAAGGTGTTTTTTCAAAAATACCAAGAGAAAAGAATTTGAAATCCCATCAAATAAAGAAGTTCAAGCGAATTGAAGAAACTTACTGAGAAGTTTTTCTAACATCATTTATTTGTAGTAATAATTCTGCCTTTAAGAATATTTAGTCAGAAGAGGGTTGCGTTGTTAAACATTATTAAGTACATTTGATTTCGGTGGATAAGTTAGCGGAACTTATTCGCAAAATGGGTTTTGCCGCAAAGCGTTAGTCCGAATTTAAAACTGAGGTATACAATATACTATTTTAAAAAAGTAATTTAGCAATCAATTCATCTTATATTAACATAAAAATCAAGAATATGATATCATTAAGTCACATTCATCCAATGTTAGTGCACTTTCCAATAGCCTTAGTTGTTTTTGGATTTGTTGCCGATTTTTCATCTTTACTTTTTAAAAAAGAGATTTGTTTGTCAAAGGTTGGGTTTTATTTATTATTAGGAGGTACGCTTTCGGCATTTTTAGCTTTACTTACTGGTGTCTTTTTTACTTCAGAAATGTCTGGTACGGCTGGAGAGGTTAAGGAAACACATGAAATATTTGCATGGATTACTTTAGGTATTTTAACCTTAACATCTTTGATACGAATTTTTATTTTAATAAAAAATAGAGAAAATACCAATCTAAAGTGGCTTGCATTTTTTCTTTATGCACTTGCTACAGTTTCAGTAAGCTTAACAGGTTTATATGGCGGTACGCTTGTTTATAACTACATGATGCCTTTATAAATATTTATTAATTAAACAACAGCAAAAATGAAAAAAATGAAATTAATTTTAGGAATTGCTATTATAGGTTTAATAGCTTTAACAGGATGTAATCAACAAAAACCAGTAAACACGATTAAAAACCTAAAAGAGGGTATAATTGGTGAAACTACTGCAAGTGCCAAGTACAAAGCTTTTGCCGAGAAAGCTAGAGAAGAAGGAAATGATACTGTTGCAATACTCTTTGATGCAGCATCAAAAGCTGAAGCAATACATGCTGCTAATCATACTAAAGTTTTAACTGATTTAGGGGAAACTATGGAAGCATTTACACCTGAATTTGTGGTTAACACTACAGCAGAAAACTTGCAGGCAGCTATTGAAGGCGAGTCGTATGAGGTATCAACTATGTATCCTCAATTTATAGCAGATTCAAAAGCTGAAAAAGTTGAGAAAGCAACAAAATCATTTACATGGGCATTGGATACAGAGAAGAAACACAACGATTTCTACTCAAAAGCATTAATTTCATTAAATACAGGTTCTGAAAGTGATTTGCCTGTTGGGTATGCTGTATGTCCTGTCTGTGGAAATACATACGATAAGACAAATATAGATGATAAATGTGCTTTCTGCCAAACAGACAAAGAAAAATATATCAATTTTAATTAATTTATTAGATCCCAAAAATCGCAAATAAAAACGAGATTAGCAACTTTATTATTTTTGTAATTCCGGATAGCGTTTTTTGACTATATTTTGGTTAAAACGCAGTTTTATAATGACTTATAATGATATTACCCCCTTTCCCCCATGAGAGA
>JBBQCZ010000316.1:0-2796 GCA_038319215.1 Bacteroidales bacterium
GGAGGCAGACTAAAGAAAAACCCCATCTTTGCATTAAAGAAGGGGTAATGTTTTTGTATTCTGATGATTTTTTTGATGATTTTAAATATGCAATCGAAAATCTACAAAACAGAGTGAAAAATGGTAAAATTAAACTTAAGAATATATCGTCTGGTGAGATAAATAACTAATTAGTTAAATCCACCCACTTTGAAAATATCCGTACGTTTGTTTATGCACATAATTGGAATCTTTTTGTAAAGTTCAAGATTTTCAACTTTCTTTAAGCCTTTAATGTATGAACGATAATTATTTGCCATAAGTAAAATTATATCGCTTTCAACCTCATTCGCATAACTATATAATGAGTCAGCAAAATTCTTATTTGAATCAAGAACCTTAATCTCATAATCTATTAATTCCTTGTCAAACCAATTCTGAGCAAACATAATATTATTCTTAATGCCTTTTTGTTTAAAGCCGTCAGAAGCATTGTAAGTAATTAAATAAGCTTTACTTTCAAAAAGAGCATTTATGTACCTAATCCATTGGATTTTAATTCTTGAGGTAATATCTGCATCTATAGGAATTACAATTCTGTCGTATTCGCCAAAAATAACTGGGCTTTGAACTAAAATAAATGGTATTTTTACAAATCTTTTTACAACTTTCATGGCCTTTTTCATGCTTTTAATGCCATGGGTGCCCATAACTGAAATATAAGCATCAATTTCAAGACCGTATTTATAAATTTCTTTAAATAAATTCCCTTTTCTTACTTCAATAACTATTTCTACATCTTTCCCTACAATAGCATTTTCTACCATTTCTTTGAGCTTGACTCTAGCAGGTTCAATCTGAGAAGTTCTTCCTACTACATGAAGAACATGTATTGGACTTTTTGAGGCTTTCCCAATCATAAACGCATGATCAATTGCATAATTGCCAACTTCTGTTAGGTCATGAGGAACAAGGATACTTTTTTTCATAAAAATATTTTTTACGTTAGTAAAATATTATTTACCAGTTGCTAAACGAAACTTGATATTAAATGGTTGCTTAAAGAAGGCACAAATCTAATACAAATTTATTTCTATAAACGTTTTTTATGTACAAATGTTGTGAAAAACCGTAATTAGTTATCAATAATTGGTTGTTGATAATAAGTTCTGTGTTTTTGTTTTTAATAGAAAATATCTATGATAATGTGTGGTTTAATCTGTCTTTAACAGTTTTTTTTATCGGTTTAAATTTGCTTTTTATTATCGTTTTTGTTAGATAAAATAAAAAATAATATTGCTCTTTTTAATAAGGAATCGTCTAATTAGTTAAGGCTTATTCAATTGTTTTAATAACAGCAATGGTTGTATTATTGAGAATCCTGAATGTCTTTAACTAATATTTGCAAAAAAGTTTGATTCATAAAATTATTTTCAAATATCTGGTAGCATAAATTAAAAGAATAATACTCTTTTATATGCTCGTAATATTTTCCAAAATTAAACCCAATACCCTCAATACATCTATTATCACCAAGTTGTTGAACTACTTTAAGTTTTAAATGATCACCAAGTTTTCCTACTTTTTTAACACTTCCATTGTCGTACACATTTCTAGAAACGAATGTGGGTGTCATATTCTCTGGTCCAAAAGGTGCAAACTGTTTAAGTATTCTATAAAATTTCGGAGTAATGTCTTTTATCTCAATCTCCATATCTGCATTAATAACAGGAATTCTTTGAGCTTCGGTAATTGTTGACTTTACATAAGTCTCAAAACGATTTTTAAAAGTTTCTAGATTTTCTAGTTTAAGAGTTAAGCCAGCAGCATACATGTGTCCTCCAAAATTTTCGAGTAAATCGCTACACGATTCTATTGCTTCGTATAAATTGTAACCAGGAACCGATCTGGCTGATCCTGTAGCCATATCACCAGTTTTTGTAAAAACAATAGTTGGTCGGTAATATGTTTCAGTTAAGCGAGAGGCAACAATTCCAATTACTCCTTTATGCCACGATTCTGAAAAAACGACAGTAGAGTAAGCTGCTTTAGAAATTTCACACCCATGTATCATTGCCAAAGCTTGCTCTGTAATGTCATGATCGAGTTCTTTACGATTTGAATTAATTGTGTTGATTTCAAAGCCAATTTTATCGGCAGATTCATCTGTTTCTGAAACTAAAAGTTCAACTGCGCGTTTGCCTGATTCCATTCTGCCGGCAGCATTTATACGTGGACCAATCTTAAAAACAATGTCGTTTACCTGAATTTCTTTGTCTGTTAATCCTGTAATTGAGATTATACTTTTTAAGCCTGGCAAAGGGTCTGTGTTTAGCTGTAATAGTCCAAAATAGGACAAAATTCTGTTTTCTCCAGTAACTGGAACAATATCAGATCCAATACTTACAACAACAAGATCGAGGAATTTTGTAAGATTTGCAAAATCATCTCTAACCGTATAACAATATGCTTGCATAAATTTAAATGCAACACCACAACCCGAAAGTTCTTTGTATGGATAATCACAATCTTTTCGCTTTGGATCTAAAACCGCATAGGCTTCTGGTAGCTCATTCCCCGGATTATGATGGTCGCATATTATGATGTCAATATTTTTTTCATTTGCGTATTTGGTCTTTTCAATTGCTTTAATTCCGCAATCAACAGCTATAACCAAGCTGCAATTGTTTTCAACGGCGTAATCAATACCCTGAAATGAAATACCATAACCTTCATGGTATCTATCTGGAACATAAAAACTTAATTCTTTATGAAAAGTAATCATGTATTTGTAAATCACTGAAATTGCCGTTGTTC
>JBBQCZ010000317.1:0-2764 GCA_038319215.1 Bacteroidales bacterium
TGTCATTAGTAACTTTAGAAGTATTAATAAAATAAGCAGCCACAATAACTGCAAAAATTATGGTTCCTATAGAAGCATATCTAATTTTTCTGAAAAAATTACGCTTCAAAACATCATCAAATTTCTTTTCAAAAGCCTTCCATTCTTTGGGATTGTACTTTTCTTCGAAATTATCAAAAGAATCTTTAATGAGTTTATCAAACATTTTTGAATTCTTTGTTTCCATACTTACTGTAATAATACTGTTTTAAAAATTTTTGCATATTTGATTTGGCTCTTGCTAAATTAGATTTTGATGAGCCTTCACTAATATTAAGCATCTCTGCAATTTCTTTATGTGATAGACCTTCAACTATATACAAATTAAATACGGTTCTATAAGCCGGTGATAAAAATTGTATTTGTTCCAAGATTTCATTCACATTTAATTTTTTTAATAATGATAATTCTGACTCGTCTTCAACTTCCTCAATTTCGGGCTCTGCTATTCTTTTGTCATAAGTTGCATCAATCTCTACAAAGTTGTACTTGTCCTTTCTAATCTGGTCAATTATATTATTGACAATTATTCTTCGCAACCAGCCCTCAAATGAACCCTTAAAATCATATTTATTAATCTTCAAAAAAACTTTAATAAAGCCATCTTGCAGATAATCTTTTGCCGTTTCTCTTTGCCCAGCATATCGCATACAAACCCCCAACATCTTGCCATAAAACAACTCATACACTATTTGCTGTCCAGCTCTATCACCTTTCTGACATTTTTTAATTATTTCCTCAAGTTGCTCAGGTGTATAGCTTTTCATCCGATACGATTTCGTTTACTTTGACGTATCAATAAAGAATAGTTGCTTCCTTACTGACAATAAATATTTTAATAAAATTGGGATAAATATAAAAACAAAATTGCAAAAAAAAAAGGCTTCAAAAAAATGAAGCCTAATTTTTAATTATTTTGCCTTATCATCAGGTCCTTTAAGGTGCGGTTTTGATATGGATTCTCTCATTGCAGTATCTGCTTTGATATTTTCAAACTTATAATAATCCATAATTCCCAGATTGCCATTTAAAAATGCTTGAGAAATTGCCTTTGGAATTTCTGCTTCGGCTTCTATAACCTTTGCTCTAGCTTCCTGAGCTTTAGCTTTCATTTCCTGTTCAAGAGCAATTGCCATAGCTCTGCGTTCTTCAGCTCTAGCTTGGGCAATATTTTTATCAGCATTGGCCTGATCCATTTGCAACATAGCACCAATGTTTTTTCCAACATCTATATCGGCTATATCAATAGAAAGTATTTCAAAAGCAGTTCCTGAATCGAGTCCTTTTGCAAGTACAACTTTAGATATTGAATCTGGATTTTCGAGTACACTTTTATGATTAGCGGCTGAACCGATTGAAGTAACAATACCCTCACCTACTCTGGCAAGAATTGTTTCTTCGCCTGCTCCACCAACAAGTCTTTTAATATTTGCTCTTAAAGTAACACGGGCTTTAGCAATGAGCTGAATACCGTCTTTAGCAACCGCAGCAACTGGTGGAGTATTGATAACTTTTGGGTTTACAGACATTTGTACAGCTTCTAAAACATCGCGACCTGCTAGGTCAATAGCAGTGGCAGCCTTAAAGTCCAATGGAATATTCGCTTTATCTGCAGAGATTAAAGCTGTTACTACTTGTTTTAAACGGCCTCCAGCTAAAAAATGAGCTTCAAGTTCATTTCTATTAAGAGTTAAGCCAGCTTTAGTAGCAGCAATTAAGTTATTAACAATAATAGCTGGGGGTATTTTTCTCCAACGCATTAAGACCAATTGAATTATTGGAATTTTTACTCCTGAAACAAGAGCCGAAAACCATAAACCAACTGGAATAAAATAAAAAATCAACCATAAACCGATGAGCGACGCTACACCAATTGCAATGATAATACCTACTTGTGGATCCATAATTTAATTTGTTTTAAGTTTAACAATTATTTTGTTCATTTCAATTTTAACAACAACTACTGCTTTTTCCTGATCAATAAAGTCTCCATAAGTAGATACCTCATATAATTCATCTTCAAACTTGGCATTGCCCATAGGCGCCAATCGTGAGACTGTAAACCCTTCATCCCCTACCCTAATAACCTCACCATCAACAGTATTGACTTTTCCTGTAATTTCATCTTTAAGAACAAACCTATTCCATGTCTTAGCCCTTAGAGAATAAAACAATACAATTAATGTTAATCCGAAACTTACAGCCAATGTATAATGTCCCGAGCTTGAACCTTGATATGCATATGCTCCCCATATACCCACTATCAACAAAAGAAATCCAACTATACCAACTACGGTAGTACCAGGAATAACCAACATTTCAAGAATAAGGAAAAATAGGCCAGCAAATATCAGGGTAATAATAATAGACCAGGTCATTTAAATAATGGTTTTAACAATTTATACAAAAGTAACGAATATGTTGACAAAACAAAAAAAAACAAAAAAAATATTAAATTATTGACAAACAAAATTTTGTGAAGTAAAACAATTTATTTTAGGCTTGCTAATTTCATCCTTAAGAGAAGGAAATATTTCAAATAGTTTTTTCATTTCGGGATAATACTCTTCCAATATTTTGTTGTCTAGAAACGCTGACGCTTGTCCAGAATAAGCTGTTATTGAATTGCTAACAGACTCGAACGACAGCGAACTTTTAAGAATCACATCTCTTTGGTCGAGATTATCAGCCCATTGCCTTACAATAAGTTTCGCTAAATCACTAT
>JBBQCZ010000318.1:0-2731 GCA_038319215.1 Bacteroidales bacterium
CACATTGCCGGAAATGAACAGGTGGAATTGAAAATGTTACATTTCTTTATTAATACCGGAGTTAAAGACACTGCATATTACTGGAATGAATTAAATAAAGCAGTCAATTTGTATTGCGAACTCAAAAAGAAATGCCCAGAATTGGATAGTTTGAATATTGGTGGAGGATTTCCGATTCAAACCCATTTGGATATGGTGTATGATTACGAATATATGGCTGAAGAAATTGTTGCTCAGATTAAAACCATTTGTAAACAAAATAATGTGCCTGAACCTCATATTTTTACTGAATTCGGATCGTATACCGTTGGCGAAAGCGGAGCAATGCTGTATTCCATTGTCAATCAGAAAAAACAGAACGACCGGGAACTTTGGAATATGATTGACAGTTCATTTATGACAACTTTGCCGGACACTTGGGCCATCAATCAGCGCTATGTTTTTCTGGCAATCAACAACTGGGATTCGGAATATGAACGGGTGAATTTAGGAGGATTGACCTGCGACAGCGAGGATTTTTACAATGCGGAAGTTCATTCCAATGCCATGTTTTTGCCTAAAATGCATGAAGACCGTGAACAATATATAGGTTTTTTCCATACCGGTGCTTATCAGGAATCTTTGAGCGGTTTTGGCGGAATACAGCATTGTCTGATTCCTGCACCAAAACTTGTAATAATTGACAAAGACGAAGATGGAGAGTACTTTACAAAATTATTTGCAAAGGAACAAAGTTACAAATCCATGTTGAAGATTTTAGGATATTAATCAGGACAGCTGACCCAATCCGCCAAAGGGCGGAGGCTTTTTATGCATCAATGCAATATATCATATATTCTTGTGATATGCACCCAGTTTTGTGCCTATAATAAACGCATTAAATGAACGACAAAAAATCATTTTTATACTGTGTTTTCTTCTCGTTTACTAAAAAACTCGTTACTATAATTGATTTTGCTTAAATTGTATTTTAATACTTTCTTTGCAATCTCAAACTGTTTCTTTTTTGAACTCCTACTGCTAAGCATTGCTGTATATAAACAGGAAAAAACAACCAACTTATCTGTATGTGGGTATTCTATTTCTCCGATTTTAAATAAATCGCAAAATTTGGGTTCATCTGTAAGCAAATAAGTTAGGTCTTCTTCAATTTCACGAAAAGCACCGTTTTGAGTACGGATAAATTATGAGTAGATTTTTGGGAATGCTGGAGATAAGTGTATTAATCATAGAGCTCTACTTAGAAACTGTTTAAAAATAAACGTTAATCAAGTTTCAGTTTTGGTTTCAATTACATGTAAGTTTCTGATTTTTTAAAAAAGGGTAACTATTTTATTGTTTTTCATTCTTTTTTGCCTATTTGCATCTTTCCTTTTCTCAAATAGCCCGCTATTTTTCGAAAAACAATGACACAATTAGCCTGAAAAATAATTGAAAACCAATTTAAGATTTATTTTTAATCAGTTACTACGTTTTTTCAATTAAATAACTCGATTGAAACTTAATTGAGTTTCAGATGACAAATATATGAAAATGTATTTGTTAATCAATTAAGATTACATTCGTATTTTTTAATAAAATGTTTAATGAGAATCTCTTCTTGCCCAATAATATTCTAAAATACCATACATGTAAAATCTGAAAACAATTCTTAGCCAATTTGATGCTAATGCTAAATGGGACTGACACTAGTCAGAAAAAACAATAAGAAATATGAATTAAAGCATTGACTTGCTGAAAAAAACAGTATTTTTGAACAAAGATTTTTATTGAAAATCTAATTTTGATTCAGAAAAATCATTTAAACAAAGTAAATGAAAAAAACCATTGCCTTTAATCCACTTGCGATGCCAACTTATGTGATGGCAAAACCTATCGGTTCAAGTTGCAACCTGAATTGCTCTTATTGTTATTATCTGGAAAAGGAAAAACTTTACGAGAATCGTAAAAGCCTTCAAATGAGCGATGAAACGCTTGAGAAATATATTGAAAGTTATATTCAGGCTCAGCCTGTACCCGAAGTGCTTTTTACGTGGCATGGTGGTGAAACCTTGTTGCGTGATTTAGCCTTTTACCGAAAAGTCATTTCCCTTCAAAAAAAATACGGTCGTGGACGGAAAATTGATAACAGTCTGCAAACCAATGGGGTTTTGTTGAACGATGAATGGTGTCGCTTTTTCAAAGACAACAACTTTCTAATTGGCATTTCGATTGATGGCCCTGAACATTGTCATGATGTTTACCGGAAAAATAAAGGCGGTCTCGGAACTTTCAAGAATGTAATGCGTGGTGTTGAATTACTTCAAAAGCATCAGGTTGATTTCAATACGCTTTCCGTAATCAACGATTATAATGTCAATTATCCTATTGAGGTTTATAATTTCTTTAAGGAGATTGGTAGTCAGTACTTGCAGTTTTCACCCATTGTGGAGCAAATGTCAACATCAAGACCGGATGGATTAAATCTGCTTCCTCCCGAAGGTGCCGATGATGCGGTTTTAGCACCTTGGACAGTTGATTCCAAAAAATTCGGCCAATTTTATATTTCTATGTTCGACGAATGGATTAAAAAAGATGTGGGTAAATATTATGTTCAGCTTTTCGATTCTACATTAGCAGGATATGTTGGCGAACAACCCGGAGTTTGTATTTTTGGCGAAACCTGCGGTCATGCTACCGTTATGGAATTCAACGGTGATGTGTATGCCTGCGACCATTACGTTTTTCCGGA
>JBBQCZ010000319.1:0-2696 GCA_038319215.1 Bacteroidales bacterium
CAAGCCTTTAGAAGTTAGCCTATATTTCTGATTCTTACTTTTAGATTTTCCGGGCAATGTCATTTCAATTAATCCCTCTTTTAATGCAGGTTCAAGGTAACTTATTGAAAAGTGAGATCTGTTTTTTAGTTCCAGTATTTCAATGAGTTGAGTCCTGCTCATTTCCCCCTGAATCACCAATACCAAACGATGTGTGAGTTCTGCTATTTCCGTAAATGTTAAAGAAGAATCATGTTCGGTATCATGTATGGTATCATGTATGGTATCATGTACGGTTTCGGCTGAAGGTCTCCAAATCGTAAGTTTAAATCCTTCATCCAGAGAAATAAGGGGAGGTTTTAATCCCCTCTCTTTACTAAGATTATACATTTCCAAAATTCCAGTGCCAAATCTTTCAATTTCACCAGTTAAAAACATACATCCAGCAAGAAGAGGATTATGTGGATATGAACTATGTGGCTCCTTTAAATCACTTATATCCAATTCGGGAGGTAAAGTTCCAGGATTGCTTATTTCAACCCGGTTTTTAAAAACCGAAACCTGAATACTGCCTTTACTGTTGTAATCACGATGTGCAACGGCATTAATAATACCTTCTGCAATGACCGCCCTGGGAATTTCATAAATGGTTTCAACCTGATTACTCTTTTCCCTGGTACCTGTTGATAAGCTTATTTTTGAAAGAACAAAATTCACGGCTTCATCGGCTACTTCGAAGACTGTTCCTCCAAATTCCTTATAGTCAGAGATGGGTTTTTGAACTTGTATCCCATGAAAGTTGGCACATTTAATAGTAGCCGATGGGAAAAACAATTGAGGATCAGGAGCAAATGCCAGTAATGCACTGTTCACCAGTTTCCCATCTCTGGTCATCCGCAAATGTTTTAACACTTGTTCAATCGAAGCTGTTTCTTTCAGCGGAAAATTGCGTTTCCCTTTGGCAAGGATAATGAATTCTCTTATTTTAGCTTTATCTAATGATTCGGTACTTGCTGTGGGATGTAATGAATCGTCAAAATCACGACTCTCGATTTTTCCAGTTTGCTTCAAAAATAAAACAGCCGATCTGTAAACTTCCTTCTTTAATGAATCAAAAGTGGAAAACTTCTTTCGTGAAACATCTTGTTCAATTTTCCGGATTAATGCCAATTCATTAGGGTGTCGATCAGCCCCGACCATATCCTTAATAAAAATCCATCTGGGTATGTGTTCAGCTTTTGCCTGATCATATTCTCTTTCAGTCGGAGAAACGCCCATTTCATCTTCATATCCATAAGCTTTACCCAATAATCCGATGTAAATATCAGATTCTTTCACTTCCGTCAAATATACTTTTCCGGGAGAGTGCGTATTTGCTGGAACCTCCTCAAAAATGAAAGGTTCAAAAAACGACCCTAACAAGGGATCATTCCGAAAATAACTGGCAAGTTCAACCCTTTCATCGGCAAACTCGTTCTGAACACTTGAAATGAATATTTTTAATTTCTTCACGATGCAATCTATTTATGCCATGAAAGTAGAAAAGTTATTTGTTTTTGCCTTCTTTAATTTCAACTTTCAATGGGTGGCAGTAATACCTCTTCAAAAAAGTTGAATAATGTTTGGTCTTTCTATTGACATTAAAATTATGAAATTCATTTAGCAATAAATGCATAAAATCAAATTGATCTTTGATATTTTAAAATTTATATCAGGTTATTACAAGAATTAAGCAAGGAGTGGATATCTATAGGTGGTGTGTTGATAACCGGTAGTACGTATCATTAAAATAAACACAGATTATCAATGTGACCATTTAGTCGGAATGCTATTGATATGCCCTTACCTTTCCAAATACACCAATTTCTATCATATCCTACAGCTCCCAAACATTGTTTATTTGGTTTTCCTAAGTTTTGTTCAACAACCTTCAGTGTATCATTAAATTTAATGCCGTAAGGAATGGATCCGGAATATTGATTGTAATAGTGTGAACCTTCAGAATAGATATAGATTAAGGTGATTAACCCGGTTCGGGTAACAATTAAACGAAAACCTAAAGGATGAAATGAATAATGATAAAACTCATTTAGCTTTGTAACTTCTGGTTCAGCATCTAAACTTTTAAATAGGCCTTGGACATTTTCAGAATTTATATTTAACCCAAGGATGTCTTGGAGATCAAATTGGTTTATAACAATACTATTCATAATTTAATTTTTAAATGGGTAATTATTTTTGCATAATTTCATACAGTAATACACTTGAACCTCTTGCATGATATTCTTTAAGCAATAAATGTTTTTTATCGTTAAATCGTTCTTTTAATGTAAACAATAAACGGCGATCCTCATTAATAAAATCTGAAAATACAAACCAAACTCTTCCATTTAAAGCATCTACTTCTTCAATAAAAACATCTTCTTCAGCAGCCTTTCCATAATATGCATTATTAATTGGGAAATTTATTTTTGAGATTCTTTTATAATATTGCAGGGGGAATTTTGAAAAATAGGTAAAATATATTTTGTCATTTTCAATAATATTCTGCCGTAAATAAGCAAAACTCTTTTTTAATTCTGATCTCTCAATTGGTAATTTTGAATATCCAATAATTATGAAATACAATATTACAGGAACAAAAAGAAGTCTGATAGAGTGCATATTTAGTTTTACGAAGAAATCATAAACTTTTTCTAACCCAAAAGATAAGATTA
>JBBQCZ010000320.1:0-2688 GCA_038319215.1 Bacteroidales bacterium
ATTTTTCATCAACAAAAAAATGTATTGAGCAATTAAAAAAAGATGGTTATCAAATTATTGCTTGTGAATTAACAGAAAAAAGCATTAATTATACAAATGTTGAATATAACAAATCTGTAGCAATAATTGCTGGTAGTGAGATGAATGGTATATCTCAAGATATATTGGAACTTGTCGATAAAGAAGTTGAAATACCAATGTATGGAGTTAATATTTCATTAAATGTATTAGTTGCCACTTCAATTATAGCTTATGACTGTATTTCTAAGATAAAAAAGACCCTTAGATAAGGCAGTTTTTAAACTCATTTTTTCACTAAAAAACTACTATAAATTTTACCTATCTTTGGGCTTTTTTTGCTTGTTGTAAACCTAATTTTGCTCTGCTAGAATGGATTATATGGATTCAGCAAAAAACTATACCGGAGAACAAATCGTTGTTTTAGAAGGTCTTGAACCAGTTAGAAAACGTCCTGGAATGTATATCGGTTCCACTGACATAACTGGTCTTCATCACTGTCTCACAGAAATCATCGACAACTCCATTGACGAAGCCTTAGCTGGTTACGCCAAAAATGTTTGGATTATTATCCATCCAGATAATTCAGCTACTATTGCTGACGATGGAAGAGGTATTCCAATTGACATCATGCCAAAATACAAAAAACCGGCAATTGAAGTCATTATGACAACTCTTCATTCAGGTGGAAAGTTTGATGGTGCTGCTTATAAAGTTTCAGGAGGACTTCATGGAGTTGGTGCAGCTTGTGTAAATGCACTTTCAACTCTCATGCAAGTAGAAATTAGACGTGATAATCAAATCAACTTAATTGAATTTTCAAGAGGTTTAGTTAAGACAAAATTAAGTGTCATTCCAGAATCAAGAATAAAGAAATTAGACTCAATAATTCCAGAAGGTATCAATGGAACTACCGTTACTTTTTATCCAGACCCAGAGATATTTAAAGAAACATTAGAATTTGACACAAAAATAATTCTCAAATCATTAAAAGATAGAGCTTATCTCACTTCAAAAGTATATTTACATTATTATGACGAAAGAAAACATACCGAGCATCACTATTATTTTGAAGGTGGAATAGTTTCTTTACTTAGAGAAGTAAATAAAAATAAAGTTATAGTTCATGAACCTATTTATATTCATAGATCAGAAAATGATATAGATGTTGAAGTAGCCATTCAATACAACGATACTTTCCAAGAAAACACTCCATCATATGTAAATATCATCAATACTCATGAAGGTGGTTCTCACGTATCTGGTTTTAAAACAGCTCTCACAAAAGTTGTTAAAGACTACGCTACCAAAAAAGAATTACTTAAAGGTAAAGATGACACTATTACTGGTGATGATGTTAGAGAAGGACTTACTGCTGTAATTTCTATTAAAATGCCAAGTGCAAATCTTCAATTTGAAGGTCAAACAAAAGGTAAACTCGGAAACAGTGAAGTTCAACCAATAGTTGCAAAAATTGTAAGAGAAGAACTTGAAATGTACTTTGAAGAACACCCAGATGTTGCCAAAGCTATTATAAATAAATCACTTTTAGCAATTCAAATTAGAAAAGCTGCCAAAGCTGCCAAAGACGCAATTATGCGTAAAGGTGTATTTGAATCTCTAGGTCTTCCTGGAAAACTTGCTGACTGTCAATCAAAAGATCCAGCTGAATGTGAAATATATGTAGTAGAAGGAGATTCAGCAGGTGGTTCAGCTAAACAGGGTAGAGATAGACGCTTTCAAGCAATTCTTCCACTTTGGGGTAAAGCTCTAAATACAGAAGGTATGCGTCTTGATAAAATTGTTGGTTCTGATAAATTAAAAGATTTCATTATTGCCTTAGGTATGGGAATAGGTGAGACATTCAATTTAGAAAAACTTCGTTATCACCGTATTATTTTAATGGCAGACGCTGACGTTGACGGAGCTCATATATCAACACTTCTTCTTACATTTATTTTTAGACACTTGCCTCAAACTATTGAAAATGGATATGTTTACATTGCAATGCCTCCACTGTACAGAATCAAACAAGGAAAACTTTCAAAATACGTTTATACTGATGAAGAAAAAGAGACTTATTTAAAAGAATTTATTGATCAAAGCAAGGCTTATGATATCCAACGTTATAAAGGTTTGGGAGAAATGAATCCTCAACAACTTTGGGATACAACAATGAACCCAGAATCTCGATTATTAAAAAGAGTTTCTATAGATGATGCTTTAAAAGCTGATGAAATATTTCGTGTATTAATGGGCGAAGAAGTACCACCACGAAAGAAATTTATTCAAACTCATGCTCATTTAGCAACACTAGACCTATAAATAGGAGGAAAAAATATGAATAATAATATAGAAGATAAAATACAAAACAAAACCCCATTTAATATAGGTAAAATTCTTGAAGTCGACCTAGTTCAAGAAATGGAAAAATCATATCTTGATTACGCAATGAGCGTTATCGTTCAACGTGCACTTCCAGATGTTAGAGATGGCCTCAAACCAGTTCATCGTCGTATTATTTACGCTATGAACCAAGCTGGAATGACTCCAAGTAGTAAAAATGTTAAGTCAGCAGCAGTTGTTGGTGACGTTCTAAAGTCTTATCATCCTCACGGCGACATGTCAGTTTATATGGCTCTCGTTCGTATGGCTCAAGAATTTTCTTTA
>JBBQCZ010000321.1:0-2682 GCA_038319215.1 Bacteroidales bacterium
CCTCAAGTAATGAAAGGCTTGGATGGAATCTATGAAATTTTCACAACCCATTATGTAATACAAGAAGATCACCAATACGGATATCGTCCTATTACGAAAGCTTCTTTTGCAATCGAATATCATTTTTTCGGACAAAACCCTCTTGTTAGCCATTTGATTAATGCACTTTTATATGGATTTTTATGTGTGTTTTTGTTTGTAGTTTTTAAAAAGATTTTTAAATTTTCTTCTGATGAAAATTTGTTTTTGTTATTGGCAGTATTGCTTTTTGCTGTTCATCCTATTCATACGGAAGTGGTTGCCAGTTTAAAGAATAGAGAAGAGATTTTATGTTTCCTTTTTGGATTGATGGCAATGTATTGCTTTAGTCAACCATTAATCCTTAAAAAAATCTATTTTTATATTTTGGGCTTTGCTTTTATTGTATTATCAATTTTAACCAAACAAAATGGAGTTGTATTTGCTATGCTAATTCCTCTTCAGATTTATTTTTTCAATATTAATTATGATAAAGAGAGAACTTTTAGTATAAAGATATTCAATAAATTTGTTGCTCCTAAACTTGAATTAAAAAAACATGTTTGTAATGTTTTGTCTTTTTTGAAAAACAACTCTAAGAAAGTATTGGGGTTTCTTATTATTTTAGGAATAAGCTTTACCATCGCTTACTTTTCCATTAAGATTCCCGAAGTACATTTGCCCACCAATTCTGAAGTGGAATACTGGCACAATCCGAATTTTACTCAGCCTACTTTTGAAAGAGAAGTTTTTCTTTTTCTTGAATCTAATCTTTTCTATTTAAACAAACTAGTTTATCCTTCTCCTTTGTTGTTTTATTATGGCTACAATATGTTCCCATTTGAGAATGTCTTCACTTTAAAGACAATAGTTTCATTTCTGATTTTTTTATTTTTAATATTGATTGCAATTTCGTTAATAATTAAAAAGCATATTCTTTCATTTTCTATTTTATTCTATTTTATTAGCATCAGTATCTTTTTAAATTTGTTTATGCCCATTGCAGGTATTGTTGCTGAACGATTTGTGTTTATTGCTTCATGGGGATTCTGTTTAGGCATTGTTTTTCTTGTCTTTTCAATATTAAAGCAACCCATTGTTCAATCGCTTGTTGAAGAATCGAAATCCAATCTCAAATTACAGAAGAATTATGTTCCAATTGTTTTTTTGCCATTATTATTAATTTTTTCGTATCAAACTTTGCAACGAAATAAAGATTGGAAAGATGGCTTTAGTATTGTCCAGGCAGACATCCAGTATCTGAATAATTCGTTTTTTGCCAACTCATATTATGCTACAAAATTGGATATTTCAAGCAACCTTTATAATAATATTGGTGTCATCACTAAGATGACCAAGCATTACAAAAGAGCAATAGAGATTTATCCTGACTACGACAAGGTTTGGAATAATCTAGGGAGAATATATTTTGAAGAATATCAAAATATTGATTCTGCTAAATTTTATTTTACAAATGCTATCAGAATTAATCCTGATAATCATTATGCTCAGTTTCATATTGCTTATATAAATCAAATTCAAGGAAGAATCGAAGAAGCAAAAGCTGGATATATAAGAACATTACAGATTTATCCAAAATTTGAAAATGCACTACTGTTATTGAGCAATTTATACCTTTATCAATTTAACAAAGTTGATTCTGCATATTTTTACAATCAAGTTGCAGCTAATTATTATCCAAATTCAGAGTCCGTTTTGTTAAATACCGGAAATTTTTATTTATTTACAGGAGATACTTTAAATGCAGTGGAAAAGTATGAAGCAGCTTTTAAAATTAATCCGAACAATAAAAATAATGCAAAATCATTATATGAATACTTCATTAAAACAAATAATACAACAAAAGCCAATAATTATGAAAACTTTTAATAATTGGATAAACTGTTTAAACAGACTTGTGAATAAACAAAAATTTCTTATTTTTATTTTGGCAATTTTGTTTTTTAGCACTTTTGGTAATCGTGTGTACTCTCAAACTTATGGAAATGTATATGCTGGAACTTGGTATGATCCAGGTGGAACAGGTAATTATGCCGATAATAGTAATTACATATACACTTTTGCAGCTTCTAGCAATCAGTGTGTTAAAATAGTTTTTTCATCTTTTGAAACTGAAAATAATTATGATTATTTATTTATGGGAACCGCAGCAAACGGTACAGGAGGTACTCAGTACATGGGAACCACCTCACCAGGCACTATATATGGCGGATGTGGTTCTGTGTATTATGCTAAATTTACTTCAGATGGTTCTGTAACTAAACCTGGTTGGGTTGCAACTTTTTCATACATAAACTGTGCATCAGCACCAACGAGTATTTCGGCTTCTGTAAATCCCATTTGTAGTGGGAATTCTACTACACTAACGGCTAATGGAGGCAATAGTGGTGATGGAACCATGAGGTGGTACGCTGGAGGTTGTGCTAGTGGTGCCTCAATTGGCTCAGGTACATCAATTAATGTTAGCCCTACATCAACTACCACTTATTATGCTCGTTATGAAAGTCCAGCATGCGGTAGCACAACAGGCTGTGCAAGCATAACAGTTACTGTAACACCGAATGCTAACGCAGGCACAGTAACTGCAGGCACCACGCCTCAGTGTATCGGACAAACAACTACATATACTGTAGCTGGAGTAGT
>JBBQCZ010000322.1:0-2632 GCA_038319215.1 Bacteroidales bacterium
AAAATTAGACTTCGTAAAATCGTTTTCTTACTTTGATATTTACGACAGAGGCGAAAACCACAGATACAAATTCAATATCAAATTTGAAACGGGCTTACATGAAGTACAATCAGGTTTGAAAAAAGAATTTCCAAATCTGAACACAAAACTAATTGCTAATGGAGATAAATTAATATTCCGACAATTTTATCAAACAGGAAATAAAACAGAAATTCTTGCACGTTTACAGAATCAATTGGACGATTTTATTGATTCGGAAACTTTCAGTTACACGATAAACGACACATTTCAAGAAAAATACCTTTGTGAAGAAAACTTTGAATTAAAAGTTGAACAGGAAGAAGAAAATCTTTCAAAACTTTTAAGAGAGGATTTCTATTTTGGCAACCCAAAGGAAAAATTCTATTTAGGCAAATTAAAAAAGGTAGATTATCCTGATTTGTATTTCATAGTTGAGGAAGATAAACTTGAAGAAGTAAAAGAATCCCTCGTTGAAGAAACGGTAAAAGCCATATTCCCAGACTTAAAAGGTGAAAAAGATAAAATAAAACGATTAGAAGATACTGTTCTCAAACTTGACTCCAAGGAAAAACTTCCAAATGACAACGCAAAGGAGTTTTTGTATGATTCATCAAAGGCAAAAAGCATTGAAAATATTGAATATTTGCTAAATGAAACAAGTGCAGAATGGTTGGAATTTGAAGATGGGATTTTCCCTTTAAACAAAACAAAACTTAATAAATCACAAAAGCAAGCAATTTTTAAATCCCTTTATGCAACAGAATTAGCTTTAATACAAGGTCCGCCCGGAACAGGAAAATCAACTGCAATAGCCGAAATAATATGGCAACATATCAGAAAAAATCAAAAAGAAAAAATTCTTTTAACTTCTGAAACCAATCTTGCTGTTGATAATGCTATAGACAGATTAAAAAACGAGCAAACTAATATTGTAAAGCCAATTCGCTTTGGGAAAACTGACAACTTAGAATCGGAAGGATATTTTTATTCACTGGAAGCTATTGATAATTGGCAAAAAAGCAATGAAACAAGTAACAACACAGTTGCTCATTGGATTAATAATATTTCAAATAGAATTACAAAGCAAAACGATGAGGTTATTTCTTCCGTTTTGGATAAATGGAAATATCATTTGCAAAATCCAAGTAATGAAACCAAAAGTATGTTTGCCAACAAGTATTTGGAATACACTAATCTAATTGGGGCAACAGGTAGTTCTATCGGCAAATTAAACTCAGAAAATAAATGGACATCATTTTTTCGGTCTTACCTAAATGTATTTAATCGGGAAGATTATGAAAAGAATAATAGAAATGCTTGCAACAGAATAAATATCGCTTTCGATACAGTCATAATGGACGAAGCCAGTAAAGCTACACCTCCTGAATTAGCATTGCCTGTTATTTATGGAAAAAAATCTATCATAGTTGGCGACCACAGACAATTACCGCCAATGATTGACGGAGAGGAAATCAAAGACTTACTTGTTTCAATTGGTGAAAAAGATTTAGCGAAAACGCTATCACAGAAAGAATTTGAAATCTCTCAATTTGAGCGACTATTTGAAAATATTGACGACAGCATAAAGGGAACATTCGATACACAGTATCGCATGCACCCAGCAATTAACAACGTAATTTCTCAATTTTACGAACAAGATGGCGGTTTAAATTGTGGATTACCGTTAGAAGAAACGTATCACAATTCTTTTGAGAAATGGGATTCGAGGTATCACGGTTTGAAATGCAAAAACATCATTACACCCGAAACGCATACAATTTGGATAAATGTAAATACGCCTGAAATTAAGGATGGCACATCAAGAGTTAACTTCGGAGAAGTTGATGCCGTTGATAATATTTTGACGGTGATTAAAAATTGCGAAGGGAAAATAGAATTTGACAAATGGCTTTCAGGGCAAAGTATTGAAGAAAAACAAATCGGACTTATTAGCTTTTACGATAAACAAATAAGTTACTTAGAGAAAATGCTTTTCCAAAATCATAATGAACTATACAAAGGGAAAGGAAAAGAAAATGACAAAAAAAACTTGATTAGATTAAGTACAGTGGACAGGTTTCAAGGAATGGAACGAAACATAATTATTGTATCAATGGTAAGAAGCAATAGTATAGCTTCTTTTCAAGGACAAGAACCCAGCGAAATGTACGGTGAAATAGGCTTTCCCTTGCAGGAAAGTTTAGGTTTTGCAGAATCGCCAAACCGTTTAAATGTTGCTTTATCAAGAGCAAGACGTTTATTGGTAATTGTAGGAAACAGCGACCATTTTTGCAGAAAACCAATTTACAAAAATGTTTACGATACTATCAAAGCAAACGGAAAAATCATTAGTGCAGAGGAATTACAAAAAGTAGTAGAAGAAAATGGACAGCACTAATATGCCATACGCATCATTTCCGTTTGAATGGACGGTAAAATCTACTACTTATCAGATTAAGTACAGAAAGGCATTTGACATCAATGAAATTGATGAAATATTTTGTACAATCGTCAATGCAAAAGGAAATCAAATTGAGCTAATTGATTTAGGGCAACTTCTTGGATTCAATTTGCAAGACTTAGCCGAAATGGATATTTTAAACATTTATCT
>JBBQCZ010000323.1:0-2617 GCA_038319215.1 Bacteroidales bacterium
TTTTGCAGGTGAAAATATTATTATCGAAGATAATGATTTAGAAATTTATCGGCATAATTTTTACAATGGATACGCTTCAATTGATGGTGAAGGAATTCTTATTCAATGGCAAGATCCTTGGGGCTTTGATTCGAAAAATACATTGAGTGGTGCCTTAACAAGAATCTATGATGTGAAAATTAATAACAATAAAATTAATTCATATATTGGAATTTATGATATTCAAGTACCAATAAGTAATTTACAAATAAACAATAATGATTTACTAGGCAAAGGCAATGTATTTGTATTTAAAAAAGACAATGTCCATCGTATTGATAATCTGTATATTGAAGGGAATAAAAATCTAACAGGCATTTCTGTAGGTAAAAGAGTTTCTACAGGTGTTTATGAAATGAAAGGAACTAATATCTTCATTCGGAATAATACGGGCATTTCTGGTGGCGATGTTTATTTTCCGCCTCAAAGTATAGTTGAAAATAATACCAATTTTGGAGCGAGCTCTGTTTATACTGATAAATCGCTGATTCCAATCATGGAATCACCCTATCAAGGTGCATATTCTGTGCCTTTTAATGCGCCAATAGAACTTGCTTTTCGTGACAATATTGAGGCCGTAAATCTGGCAAATATATCCATGAAAGCAGAAAGTGATGTTATTTCTACTCCAGTAACTGCTAGTATTTCAGGAAATAAGATCATTATTTCTAATCCGGGACTTAAAAAGAATATGGAACAATATTCAGTATTTGTACCACAAGGTTCTATTCGAATAGTTGGTAATTCATTGCAAAACGACTCAATAGGGTGGAGTTTCAGAGCAGGAAATACTTTTACAAGCACAGGAATAGAAAAACCAATAGCCAATCAATATCAATTTTATCCAAATCCGGCTACGAATAGGATAACAATTAGCTCCGGGATAGATAAATCGTTGCAAGTGAAATTATTTTCATTAGATGGAATTCAAATTTACAAAAAAGAAATAAATCAAGGAAATACCATCATCCCACTCAATAGTTTATTGAAAGGGGTTTATTTGCTAATGATTGGTGATGAACCAAATAAGCTGATAATTAGATAGAAAAGTAATTATTTTACTTTTTTATATACTCGCTTTAGGGAATTTTCATTTTTCCACGTCTTAAGTATTATTCTTATAATCATTAAATTGCAAAACGTTAATATGAAGTTTAATAAATGTTGCTTGTCGTTCTTTTTGTTGTTTAGTAGTTGTTTCGTTTTACAGGCAGGTAATTACGAGTCTGATTTTCAGGCAAGATCCCAAATAATTATAGATTATTTAGCCGATAATTATTTTGATAAACCTTCAGGCTGGTATGATTGTAATAATCCTTCCGATTATGGGAAATACAATTGGCAAGTAGTTGTAGCGAGTTTTCATAAATATGGCGTAAATAATGCAAAAGGGAATACTTTTTTACCGCATTTTGATACTCCTTCTTGTATTCAAAATCGATTCCATTTTAATTTAGTCGGCGAAACATATATTTTTACAAAATACTGGAGTGCCCCATCTGTAAAATCGACGGTGAAAGATTATCTGACCGCAGCATGGAACAGAAAAGACAGTTACAATCTGTTGACTTCCGAAGGTACCGAAAATCATACTAATATGACTCGTACTTCGGCATACCTCTATGCTCAAATAGCTCGAGATAGTTTCCCAACTCTTTTTCCGAATGCACAATCACGAATGGATAGTGCTAAAATATGGATTAAGAATTGGTCAAAAAGCATATATGCATTTGGTACAGGTGAGTGGAATTCAAGTACATATATACCTTACAGCGTAATCGGTTGGTTGTCGTTATACGATGGTGCAAAAGACATTGAAGTTAAAAATGCTGCCAGAGCGGTTCTCGATTATTATGCCTGTGAACTTGCATTACATTATACCCAAGGATTAACGGGTGGCTACGAATCTCGGAATGGTTCTGGATACGAAAGTATTGTTACTCAAAGCGACTATCTAGCTTGGTTGTGGTATGGTAATAGTCCAAAAAAAATCTCATTTACAGCCGGTGCACAAAACGAGGCAGCTTCACAAATAATTTATGCAGCAGCTTCCACTTATCGCCCACCTATAGCAGCACTAAAACTTGCTAACAAACAACTCACAAAAGATGTGATGTACTATAACAGCAAAGGTGAGTATTTACTCAATAATCCCGGAGTAATAAAACAGACTTTTTACATTGGTAAAAGTTACACTTTAGGAGCTGCATATTTACCTTATGGAGGTTTTGTAGGTGGCGACACTCAAATTCAAGCTTGGAAATTTGTGGGACAAGTAACTCCAAATGAAACAACTACTGCCAAAACAGCCAATATTATTGTAGGTTATGGTTCGAAAGAATGGAATAAAGCACGAAACAGAATGCCGTGGGATCAACTTGTACATCATAAAAATGTATTGATACAGTTAACAAAAGTGCCGGCAAATTACACTGCGCTAACAAATCAGGTTATATCAACGGTTAATCAATGGAAAACCAGTTGGACAACAGATTTTGCGAAGCGTTTTCCCGGCGAGAATAAGCCCAATCCCGTAAATTATTCAACAGCCGATGTGGTGAATACCAATATATCGTAT
>JBBQCZ010000324.1:0-2612 GCA_038319215.1 Bacteroidales bacterium
CGGCCTGGGTCTCATTTTTAGAGGGGGCCTATGCACACACAAAATGAAGAATTCAAACCAGCGCATGGAATTTTAAGGGACAGGATTCAGATGACACATACAGGTCTAGAAACTGGGAGGTCGAATAGATGAGACGCCTCCCAGCACTCCCCCTCACAAATTCTTACGTGCCCAAAAGGATTACGACTCCTCAATGCCAAATCGAATAATCCCTCGCTGCGACATAGGTTATCATACAAAATGAGGAAACAAACCTAGAGTTTTTTCATCTTTTTCTTTTCTAAGTACATTAAATCATCTGCATTTTTCAAGAATTCTGTAAAATCTTCCTGTATCTCATCATAATTTATTTCAACAATACCCGCTGCTAATGATGTCCCTTTAGCGTCTTGTTTATAATGCATATTTAACCGCTCTAGTGCTAAAAGCGAATCATTGTAGTTTGATGCTTCCAGAAGAATTAAGAATTCATCTCCACCAAATCTAAATGCAGTGTCTTGACCGCTTCTAAATGCTCTTTTCAAACAATTTGAAAGATGTATAAGTACCAAATCACCTATATCATGACCCAAATTGTCATTAACGCTTTTAAAGCCGTTTATATCAATCATAATGATACAACAAGAATATTTTAACCGCTTAGATCTATGGATAACATCAGGCGTGATTGTATAAAAGTACCGTCTGTTGAATAAATCAGTCAAAGGATCTTTAATCGACAATTGTTCTAACCGAAGATTTAGTTCTTCTAGTTCATAGTTTTTCTTTTTTAATTCTCTTCTCGAATTTGCAAGTTCATTATTCATTTGAGATATTTCATCATATGCACCAGACTCTGAAACACTTTTTTCTTTGTATAATTTTCTGATTTTGTTTGTTAACTGTCCGTTTATCTTCAAAATTTCTTCATACAAATAATGTTGCATATCTTCTTTCATGCCTAAAACCATTACCTGATTATTATCCAACACAGTGAGAAAACACACATAGGATTCTCCATTGATGCTCGTTAAAAATCCTTTCCAGTAATTTAAACGCTCTTCGTCCACGGAATTACTCATCAGAGACTTCCACACTGATTCACTTCCTGGTAATACTTTTTCAAATATTTTTTCCTCTTTTGTCAAAGACTCATCTAATTCCAATGCGTTAACCACCATTTTGATTTGACCATCGTTATCACAGATGTATAGAAATGTATTCTTAAAAACTTCGCTGTTCACGGATACCTCCCATCAAACCATTAGCGATTTCTATAGCCTCAATAGCATTTGAACTATATCCATCAGCGCCTACTAGCTTCCATAAGTTTTTGTCCGTATTAAACGATCGGCCACCTACAATAATTTTAACATTTGAACATTCCCTTTTTATTGATTTAATCAATTCGGTACAAGAGGGCACTTTATTTGCAAGAGTAACAGATATCGCCAAAACATCAGGTTTGATCCTTTTCACTTCACTTAAAACGCTGTCATTTGGAACATTTGCTCCTAAATAATAAGTATCCCATTTTCTAATTTCAAAAATATCACAAACCATTCTTAACCCTATTTCGTGAAGTTCATCTCCAACACAAACCCCCATCATTTTATACTCTTTCTTCTCATGATTGAAAATCTTATCGTAAAGTAATGACATAGTAAATACGGTAACGGCAGTGGTGAAGTGCTCTTGTCCCACTGTTATTTTTCTCAATGCCCAATATCTGCCAATTTCGTATAAAACATTTGTAAAAACCTTCATATATAGATCTTCAATAGGTGTTTCATCCTGTTCAACAACATCTAATACTAATTTGACTGCTTCACTTTTGTTCATGTTTAGCAAAGCATTAAAGTAATTCTGTGCTAAAGTTTTTAATTCACCACTGTTATCCAAATATGAATGTTCTTCTTCCTTACTATTTAATATACTATCAATGCCTTCATCAATGAATAGCTTTACTATTTTCCCGATTTCTTCATTATAATTGCACATCACATAATCAAGCAAAAGATTAAGGTGATCTATTAGCATTATCTCTTCAAAGTTGTAAGTTCTTAAAATGTCTCTAAGCCAAATGATATAGTCATTAAAATTTGCCACACTTTCTATTTCAATTGCATTGGCAAGAGATTCAATATTGTATTTTGCATCTCTAATAGATGCTTGTTTTTGAATAGCCGTAAAATCAGTCCCCGAAATTTGGCTATTGACAATGTTTTCTGCAATTTTGTCTTGATTAATTCTTAATATTTGAACAGCTTCAGTCTTAATGTCCACTCATTTCATCTCCTAATCTAAATAAGAATTCCCATCACACTAATAATACCATTTTTGAAATTAGAAAAATATAGAATTTTAGAATTTCTGCGAGTTGTCTATATGGTTAGAGTGTCAAAAGGGAGTTCACGATTTTTCATACCACATAAAAAACTAGTTGAATCATCCAGCTCTATATGTGGTATGAAAAAGTTCAACTTATTATAGAATCAATGCAATTGGCAATGGCTGCTCGGCATACAATAAGAATTCAAGTAACTTAGAAAGCATCAAGAAGTTTAAAGCGTATGTACAGCACACTACAGCAGTCCTACTAAAGTTTGTAGACGTTGGCATGCTAAATAAAG
>JBBQCZ010000325.1:0-2550 GCA_038319215.1 Bacteroidales bacterium
TCTTTGTTGCGGGACGTTTCACAATTCCATAACGATAATCATTGTACAAAACATTACTGACATCTGAAATCCCAATAGATTTAAAACCATTTTTACTAAAATCTAAAAACAAACCGCTCAAATGCTTGTCTAACTTGGAAAATGTCAAATAATAGTACGGCTTACCGATTCCTTCTCCAAGGCTAACTGAATTTTCTTTGAATCGGATTGGTACCCCTGAAATATCGCAAACTGTATCAATATAATTACTTAGTGGGTTTTGACCATTTGTAAAACTGATTGTTTTTTTAATGGAAGGATAAAAACGTATATCATTATTATTAATTAGATCTTTTAAATTATAACTAGAATCATTAATACTTGATGAAATACGAGAGGAAGTTGGCATTTTATTATATAACTCATCGTTATTCCAGTTATTGTAATTCACAACAATACTGTCAATACCCTCTGCTTTCATTTCATCAATGATTAATTTTGCTTCCTTTGTTGTAGTTAGTGGTAAAACCTTATCTTGCATAACCCCAAGATTTGAAACAGTTTTAACAATTCCACCATAAAGACTAACAAAGCATGCAGCTTCTTTTGTTTTCCCTTCCTTGAAATTTTGAGTTTTAATTAAATGATCCTTATATTTTCTTGCCATACCACTATAGTTGGCATCATCCTCTGTTAAAAAAGAATATTTTACACCAATTATAGGTGTTGTGATTTTGCCTTTTTCGTAAATCGGTGCACCAGCTATACCCATTTTGTAAGTCATTTGACCTTTTAACAAAAATTCTGCATAAGAATTTGAATAGCTTGTTATTTGTTTATTAGTATATGCAGTAACGCTTCCTAATTCTTCTGAATCACTTACAATTGCTAAAAAAGCATTGTCGCCTCGCTTAATACCAAATACAGGCATTTTAATGGATTCATTTTCTGTATTTAGAAAATTTATCGCTAGTTTTTCTGTAGGCTCTAATCCATAAATTGGTCTTGAATAACTTTCGCACGAATATTTACCATTATTAAAATTAATAATTCCGCCAGAACCATCCGGTACAAATACATACCCTGTTTCATCTTGCTGACCTGCGCCAAAATATGGTAATAAACCAATTGAATATATAAATAAATTCGGGTTATCATTTTTAATATCGCTAGTAATAATTTGTGCAACTACGTTTTCTTTATCAAGATAAATTTTAATTGGTATAGAAACTTTATATTCACTAAAGCTAAAGTTAATTATGAAACCATTGTCTATTTTTGCCGCTTTGAAATTCGAATCTGTAAACGAGCCCGTATAAGTGTTGAATTTGCTTATCTCACTTGTTAATTTGTCCACATATTTTACAATAAACAAGGAAGCCATTTCCATTCTAAAGATACCGGCAGCAAAACTATCATCAGCTGACTTTGGCGGATTACTATACCATTTAAAACCGTTTTTTCTATTCTCTGCATAAAAGACAGTTGTTAGAGGGTTGAAGAACAATCTTGTGCTTTCATTTTCTCCACAAAGCACAAATTCGTCTGCAACATTTTTACCAAAATCAACCCCTTTTAAAGTGCTCATTGCTGTTGAAATCATACTAGAATTACTGCTAATGTTTTTGTCAACATCAGAAGAGGCGGTGCAGCCTGGTATTAATAGATTAAATATGAATGCAAGCAATACTACATTTGCTATTTTCAGTTTCATTTAAACCCCCTCAATTCCTCAATCTAATTCTAAACAGTATTTCATTTAAAACCGTTTTCAGTGTATCTGAAATCTGCTGAAACAGGCTATATGCTAGAAATATTAAAAATATAACAATTAACATTCCTAACCAGGTTAATATTAAGGACATAATTGCTTTTGAAAACTCATATTCGTGGAAATTCATAAATGCAAAAACAATCATTAAAAAACTCCATAATATTCCAAGTGTTGAAAGAAATGAGAGAAACACTCCTTCATCTCTTGTTACAAAATTACTTAAAATAACAATAATATATTTAAGAATAATATAAGGAACCAACGAATACATCGTTATTATCCAAATTTCAATAAGTTTCGCTTTACCATCCATTACTACACAAAATGCCCAATTAGATAAAACAAATATGGACCATATTGCAAAACTCGAGCCAAAAGCCATAACAAAGTCTACTTTGTCTTTGTCACCCATTACAAATTGCAATCCTTGAAATTGCTGCGAAAAGATATTTAAGACTGCAAGTGCTGTGAAAATTAGAATTGATAATCTAAGTGATGTTTTTTTCCTATATTTCAATTCATCAAACCCATTTATGGGATGAAACATTATATATAATGGATATCTTAACTTACTCATTGTTTTTATCATATTTCTAAGCCTTTCATGCAACCAAACAGCTTAATAAAAAGTATAGTTCACAAGAACTTAAATTAAACTTCAGATTACGGTTTTTTCATTCTCCCAAGTCTATATAAAATTGCCCTGCGCTTCTTAAACAAGAAGTAGAGTAAGATCAATAAACCCCCAGCTAAAACCACATAGCTGAAATTGTTTCTAATTACTACTATTCTATATT
>JBBQCZ010000326.1:0-2549 GCA_038319215.1 Bacteroidales bacterium
GGTGATACATCATTCTCATTTACTGTTCTTTGATGGTCCAAGTAGACGAAAACAAGAAGCTCTATTAAAATAATAATACTATCGGATTGTACTGTTCAAATTCTTTTGCCATTTTCGTCAAAAAACTATTGCCAAATACACGCTATAATTTTTTTAAAATCTAATTAATTCTTTTTAAGCTTGACTATACCTGTTATACTTATTTAAAAAAAGGCGGTGATTTATGTGAATTGTATTGATTTATTTGCAGGTGCAGGTGGTCTATCAGAAGGATTCAAAAGATGTGGATTCAATATAATTGCTCATGTAGAAAAAGAAGCTCAAGCTTGTTTCACATTGAAAACTAGACTTGCTTATCACTTTTTGAAGAAAAATGGCGCGCTTGATATATATCTTGATTATTTAAGCAAAAAAATAACTAGAGATGAACTTTATTCTAATATACCAGAAGAAATTCTTAATTCTGTTATAAACGAAACAATATCTGACGATACAATACCTAGAATTTTTGATAAAGTTGATACCCTCATCAATAACAGAAAAATCGATTTAATTATTGGCGGTCCCCCTTGTCAGGCTTACTCTTTGGTTGGACGTGCAAGAGACCCAAATAGTATGGAAGAAGATGAGAGAAAATATTTGTATAAATATTACCTGAATTTTCTTGCAAAATATAAGCCTCGAATGTTTGTATTTGAAAATGTTAGTGGTATTTTATCCGCTGAAAAAGGAAAATTGTTTCGAAAAATTTGTAACGAAATGAAGCAAACTGGATACAATCTTGAGTATAAATTACTTGATGCAGCAAATTTCGGTGTTATACAAAATAGGAAAAGAGTGATTTTAGTTGGCTGGAAGCAAGATCAAAATTTAGCATATCCTGTATTTGATACTGTGAACTTGAACTTTACCATTAATAATTTGTTGAATGACCTTCCTAGACTTCAACAAAATTCAATTGGAAGCATGAAAAAATACAGAAAAACTGATGATTCTTGTGCAATAAAATTAGGTCTTAAAAACAATAAACTTGATTTTGTTACACAACATGATTCAAGAAAGCATAATGACAATGACTTAAAGATATATAAAATTGCTATTGATAAATTTACTTTAGGAGAAAGATTACAATATAAGGATTTACCGCTTGATCTTATCACTCATAAAAATACAAAAATTTTTAACGACAGATTCAAAGTTGTGAATGGAAATGGCTTAAGTCATACTATGGTTGCTCACATTGCTAAGGATGGGCATCATTATATACATCCTGATATTAATCAAAATAGATCTTTGACGGTTAGGGAAGCAGCAAGAATTCAATCATTTCCTGATGATTATTATTTTGAAACATCTAGAACCGCAGCATATACACAGATAGGCAATGCAGTACCTCCATTAATGGCGGAAAAAATTGCCGAAAAAATCAGAAATTTACTATAAAGAAGTTGGTTTTAGCCAGCTTCTCTTCATAGTATATTATCAAAATCAGTGTTATATTTCGGTTGTCCTTGTCTGGAATATACGAAGAAAATTTTTATATATATAATAAATATTCATCAATATGAAAACTATGATTTCTAGCAGAAATCTTTAAAAATTAAAATCACCCTATAATAATGCCTTCATTTTCAATTTTTGTTTTGATATTCATTATTGCTTTTGCCTGTGCACTTAAAGGCATTCTTCCTGTTTTTTCTATTTCTATGGCAATTTTTAGTAATGAATTTTCTTTGTAATTTAGTAATCCCTGCTTATTACCTTCATTCATTACTTTCATCCAAAACTCAGAGCCCAATTCTGCCACTCTAAGCTCAAGTAACAAATTATTAGTTTCTCTCTGATCTTTTTTTGCTTGATTAGACTGCTCTTCAACATAAATGTCAGGTACTAAGGAATTTAAAAATTCACTTGAAGGTCTATATAATACATTATTTTTAAAACTCTCCCAAGTTTCCTTTTTCTTACAATACTCTGTTACAATCATTCCATGGCTATCATTAATATAGTCATTTGTTAGTTTAGTGACGATTTCGATTTCTCGCATGAATTCTGGATAAAGTGATTGTTTTTGCCAAATTAATTGATAGTCAAGTGAATAACCTTTTGGGATAGAACTAATAATTTTTGCAATTGAATAGGGAACTATATTGATTTTATATCCACCAACTTTATACCAAGCGTTAGGAACTCGTTTTAATTTATCAAGGTATTCATCAACTGTTCTAAATATAATTGCTGCAACAATGCATTTAACAAAATAAAATTCATTAAATTTTTCTTTGTTTTTTTTGTATAGTTCATCAATTGCTGCTCCAAAATCTTTAATGATCCAATTTTTTCCTTTAGCAACAATATCCGGTTTGCATTCTAATGTATATAAGTATTTAGCCAATTCTTCCTTGTTAATTATTTGCTTTTTAGGAAACTTTCGAGAAAAAAGGTCTTTTTCTGAATTTGTCATTTTCATTTGTTCTTGTAAATACTTCTTCTTTGATCTTTCATAATACCAACCCGTTGGATTTGGACTACCATTTACGGGTGGTGCT
>JBBQCZ010000327.1:0-2542 GCA_038319215.1 Bacteroidales bacterium
CTTGCGAAGAAGCAATTACAAAATTATCAACTGCATCTTGCGTAGTTACTCTATCAGGACGTAATCCTGCATATTTCCATACATTTTGAAGCCATTGCCAGCCATAAGTTTCTTCTAATTGAAAACAAAATGATGCGAATAAATCAGCTGATCCCCAAGGAGAATTGGGAATTCCTTGTGCAACGCCTAAAGTATTTGACCAATTTAAAGCGGGATTCGCAAGATAAGTAGTTCTTAATCCCCTTATCTGATTTACAAACTCAATATGGGATGGATTTCCATCTACTCCCAAATATTTCATTGACATAAAACGCATAAAAACAGCATAACCAGTAGTAATTGGGTCGTTGATGTAGCTTAGTTTATTGCCATAGAACCAAAAATTTCTCCCCATTTCATAAAAGGCTATTTGTTCATATTTATTGTCGAATTTTAAAGAGGTATAACATAGATCAAAATATACATCTAACAACTCAATTCCAGTAGCACCTAAATAACCACACCCAGCGCCACAAGTAGGGTCTGCACTTGCGATGGTAGTTTTCTGATTAATATATGTTGATGTTAAAAAATCTGGCTCTCGACCTGTACATAATTTATAAAAGTTATATGCGTCATCCATTGTATTAGTCCATTTTCTCATTATTGCAGTATCTAATGAATTAGATTTTGCGAGAAGCATTGTTTTCTTACCTTCATACTTGTATAAATTTGAAGTTTCACCCTGAAATGTTGTGTAAGATTGTGGTGTCTGAGCATTAACAAAAAGTGAGAATGACAAGCCAATAAATAAAAGTTTAATTTTCATAGAGGTTTAATTTTTTCTTGTTTAATGGTTAAATCAATTTGGACATTTCTTTAAGAAGTTGTTTTATTTCGGATACGGTAATCCAACGTACAAAGATTGTGTAAGTATTATTATATTATTGTTTGAGATAATCAGAAATAACTAACCAAAATTATGAATTCGAATAATATAGCTTCGAATCTCAATGATCTTCCACAGCAAATATAAGAATACTTATTGCAAATCAATAAAAATACAAATATATAAAAAACATACTATTGTATGTGGTTCTTGGTGGCTAAATATTTCACATTCGTTCCGAAAAAATTAAACGGATGGTGGTTGCTAAAATATTTGGTGAAATATTACGAGACCTCAGAATAAAAAATGGTTTGTCACAGGAAAAGTTAGCTGAACTTTGTGATTTACATGATAGGTACATATCTTTTTTAGAAAGAGGTTTAAGGCAGCCAACGGTAACAACTGTATTCAAAATAGCTAACGCTTTACATATAACTGCTTCCGAGATTATTAAGCAAATGGAAGATCGAATTAAAAAATCAGAGGTCGTGAAAAATTAAAACTGCTTTTCAAATCCGTAAACCAAGAATCCCAATTTGCTCAATCTTTTATATTTATAAATTAAGATACACGTCACCTATTTCCTCTTCTTTAATGCCCAAGTATATCTTTGTTATCTTTATGCTACTGTGATTAAATAATTCACCAAGTAATAGTAACGATCTTTCAGAATATTCATTAATTGCCCAAACATGCCTTCCAAGAGTTTTACGGAACAAATGCGATGAAATAGAAATTTTAGTTGATTGCAAATACTGTTTCCCAATTTCCTTCAATTTACGATTAACGTATTGAACGTTTATCGCTTTGTTTTTTGTTTTGTTTAAAAATAGCAAATCATGATCATTAACAATTTTCATTTTTTCATGTAATCTTGAAATGATTTCAACCAAAGCTGGATTCAGCTTTATTTTTCTTGTTTTTTTTGTTTTACCCTCAATCAATTCCAACGCTTCACAATTATAAATATCTTCCCATCTTAATTTCAAAATATCACCTATCCGTAATCCAGTATAACATCCTACGGAGAATAAAAGCATGAATTTATATTGGTTGTCCCTTTCAAGTTTTTGAAGAAGTAATAACATGGAATCCCATTCCAAATAAGATGCTTTCGTTAATTGTCCTTTTAATGCCATGATTTTTTATTTTAAGGTTCGTTTATATTGTATTTGAATTATTAGTGATACTTACCATTTTCATCCTAATTCTATAAATTATCTATATTGCTGCATATCTGATTGTTACACTTTATGCTTAGTGTCACTTTTGTAGTAAGTGATACTTATACTAAAGATTTTGTTGAAATTTTATTCTTTCTAAAAATTGGTTGGCAACTAGGGAATGTTCTAACTGTTGAATTATTCTCACACTTTTTATTACTCCAAAATCTATTATTATTGATTCTTGTTCCATAACTGTGTTATCGTTACAATAGCATGGGAAATAATTACCAGTATTTTTATTTAGGATGAAACGCATTTCTGTATCACAAATTTGAATTCCTTGTTTTTCGCAGCATTGGGCAACACTAAATATTTTGTACTTTTCGTATTCGTATAATTGTTCAATATTAACAGTCATAAATTTCTCTTGTGAATTGTCAATCTTTATGAATTCACCTTTCATCATACCAATCATCTTGGTTAAAGTTGCAGAGGCTTGTGCGTTTAT
>JBBQCZ010000328.1:0-2538 GCA_038319215.1 Bacteroidales bacterium
AGTCCGTGGAATTTCTATAACACTCGCGTTGTGTCGTGTTTTCAATTAATTTTTATGGTAATCTAAATTTGGAAGGAGGCAATATCGATGGGCCAAAAAAAGATTGGCATGTTTTTAAAGGAACTTTGTAAAGAAAAAAAGATTACACAGGAGCAGTTCACTGAAGTTATTAGGGTATCAAGCAAAACTGTTTCTAAATGGGAAACGGGCTCGAATATGCCGGACCTGGATGTTCTTATGTGTATTGGATCAAATGGGGCTAGCTAAGAGTGGACATACTGAAGGAATAGCAGATTTTGTGTTAGGTTTTTCATTTGGAATGCTGATTCTAGGCGTGATTTTACAAGTCACTATATGTCAAGAATCAGGTCTTTAAAATTAAGGATGGTTATGCACAAGAAGTGATAAGCCAATTTGAGGGCAAGATACGTTTTATAAGAATTCAGTTATTAGAGATGCGGTATTTTAATGAGCTATTTGCTTTTCCACCATGGATTCAATAGGTTTAAGCGACATTAATTTTGTCTACCCAAGGCATGTGGAGTGCGTGGTGATACTTACAAGAAACAAGGCTTAAGACACGATTGTCTAGAACCCCGCCACCGTGATACGTGATATTTTCAGCAATTAAATAAATTGTGGTGTCCATATGTTAAATTATATGGGGGGCTTTATGGAAACAAGAGAAATTAAGACAATCGTCGATGCAATAAGAGTAGCGACCGAGGTTGCTCAACCACACTACGAATATATACAAATTATACAAAATAGAGTGGAAAAGCAACTTGATAAATATTTGGAAAATGAAAACTTTGAAGACTTGTATAAAAAAGTTGCAAAGTACGATAAAAAAATGGCTCAGCAAATTGAAGAATTAATGACTCAACGTAAGGTTATCATTGAAGGCATGAAAATTACACAAAGAGAAATATTTGAAGAAAAGTTTGCTAATCGTGGTCATTTTACAATAATGCTTTTTGGGAGAACCATGGCTGGAAAGAGCACTGCAATTCAAGCTTTTCTTGCTAAAAATTTAGCTATTCATGGAAATGGAACGCCGGATTGGACCAAGGAGATATCAGTACACGACTGGAATGGAGTTCGACTAGTGGATACTCCAGGTATTGAAGGTTTTGATTCAAGTAATTTTGAGATTGCTAATAATTACATTGAACAAGCAGACATGGTGCTAATGGTTATCAGCGATGATCATATAGAGCCGAACCTGATTGAGAAAATGGCCGCACTGTTGAAGGAGAACAAACCTTTTGCGGTCATTCTTAATGTAAAAGCGGGTAATCCAAAAATTGTTTTAAAAAAACCGGAAAAAGTAATAAGAGATGCAGAAGTTAATGGTCATACCCAGCGAATAAAGGAGTATCTTAAACGAGAGTTTTCTTCCGCTCAAAGCTCGCAGTCAATATCTGAGATACCTATATTTCCTGTCTACATTGAAGGCGCATACAGGGCGCAACTTGAATTGCAAGATGAAAATATTTCAACTGAGAATAAAGCACTGTATGAGAAGCTATATCAATATAGTCGATTTGAAGAAGTAGTCGAATACCTTTCAAACAATATCATACAAAATTCATCTGTAATTAAAGCTCGTTCAGTTTATGATTCGTTTGTTTTTAGATTTGAAGAAATTGAGGATGTTCTTCGATCTAAAGTTTACCCACTAAAAAAACAAACAGAGTTATTAAATCAGCGGAAACCTAAAATTAAAAGGGATATTAGAAAAATCAGCGAACAAATCAATATAAATTTTTATTCAATTAAGGAAATTTTAGATACAAAATTTGCCAATGCTGATACTTTTATTGAAAAGTATATTGATGATGGTTCTAAAGGTAACTTGCAAAAACTATCCGAAAAATATTTGGGCTGGGATGAAATAAAAGAAGTATATGCTCGTTATCAAGAAGAATCAATTGATTTGCTAAGTGCCTATGCCTCTGATTTTGAGGAAGACATGGTTTTCGATTTGAATATTATTTCGGCAAATGCGACTAGAGAAATTGAACATGAGTTAACAATTGATACTAGAAAACTAATAAATGCAAAACTTAAAAAAGTTATTGGCAAGGCAGTGAAGACAGTTGGACGAACAGCCGCTGGTGTCGCTCCATCCGCTTTGATAGGTTGGGGTGTGACGAATTTTTGGAATCCATCTGGGTGGCTTGCTTTGGTGGCAGGCGCAGGGACTCTCATAATTGGAGGAGCTTTAGGTTATTATGGCTCAGAGGGTGTCAAGAATATTGGAAATGAGTTAGATCGTGCAGGTAACAGAGACATAGCAAATGAAAAAGATGTCGTAATAAAAGCGCTGAAGAAAGATATTCGAAATAACTATTCCGAAATAGAAAAAAGAAATATTGAGTGGCTAAAACAGATAATAGCTAGTCTTGAAAGCAAATTGATTAGGGGAGTAGATTTATCCCTCACAGAGTCAAAAACATATATTCGAGAGACGGAAAGCTTAACTAATGCACTTTCTGATATAAGGAAAGAGGTTTTGAGAAATGAGATTAATTT
>JBBQCZ010000329.1:0-2519 GCA_038319215.1 Bacteroidales bacterium
TGAATAAAGCGTTAGAAATGACGTGTAGAGTGTAAAACCATCCACGAGTTTGACCTATGTATTCAATAATATAATCAGCTGGATAACCTTTTTCAAATAATTCTTTATTTTCAAAAGGATAATGAAGTTGAGCAAAAGGCATGGATCCTGATTCAAACCAACAATCTAAAACTTCAGAAACTCTTTTCGAATCTTTACCACACTTACCGCATTTGACTGTAACATTGTCGATATGAGGCTTATGAAGATCAGTAACTTTTTGACCGGATTTTTCTTCAAGCTGGGCAATTGATGACGGGACAAATCTTTCTCCACATTCACATTCCCAAACTGGAATTGGTGATGCCCAATATCTTGATCTAGATAAACACCAATCAGGTGCATTTTCTACACCCTGTCCAAAACGGCCATTTTTGATATGTTCTGGAACCCAATTAATATTTTGATTTGTATCTTTAAGACCTTGTTTTAATTGTTGAACTTTTAAAAACCAGGCATTTTGAGTTTTATAAATTAAAGGAGTTGAACAGCGGTAACAAAAAGGGTAACTGTGGGTAATTTTATCTACTCTAAGTAGAAGTCCTCTTTCTTCAAGGTCGATCATTACTGCCCCATCAGCTTTTTTAACAAATAAACCAGCAAACTTTTCAACTTTGGCGATTATTTTGCCTTCGTCATCAACGTGACTAATTATTGATAAATTATTTAATTTGCCTAATTGGGCATCGTCTTCACCAAATCCAGGTGCTATGTGAACTATTCCAGTTCCATCTTCCATGGAGACAAAATCAGCATGATAGATATGATAATCATTGGAATTTGTTGAAAAATAATTATATAAAGATTCGTATTCAAGACCAAGTAATTCTTGACCTTGAAAATCTCTAATTAATTTATATTCCATATCTTTAAATACACTCTCAATTCTTGCTTTGGCAACTATAAGAATTTGATCTTGATAAGATATTTCTGAATAAGTTTCATTTTTATTGATGGCAAGAGCTAAATTTCCTGGAAGTGTCCATGGAGTAGTTGTCCATGCAATGATAAATCTATCATCGTTTTTTAATTTAAATTTAACTGAGACTGCAGGGTCTTGAACATCCTTATATGAATTGTCCATGGCTATTTCAAAGTTTGAAAGTGGAGTTGAACAACGAGGACAAAAAAGTGAAATTCTATTACCTTTATATATTAAATCTTTTTTATAAAGTTCTGAGAAAGCCCACATAACTGATTCCATATAAGGAAGATCCATTGTCTTATAGGCATTTTCAAAATCTACCCAACGACCAACATGATCAATGTACCAAGGCCAATCTTGAGAAACATCTTTGACATAGTTGTAGCACTCATCAATATATTTACCTACACCTAATGCTTCAATATCTTTTTTTGATTTTAATCCAAGTCTTTCTTCAACTTTATTTTCTGCTGGAAGTCCATGGCAATCCCAACCCCAAACACGACGAACTCTCTTACCTTTCATGGTCCAATAACGAGGAATGACGTCTTTGGCAATGCTAGGTAATAAACTACCATGATGTGGAGATCCTGTAATAAAAGGAGGGCCATCGTAAAAACTATAAATATTATCTTCTGATTTTGATTCTATAGATTTTTCGAAGATCTTATTGTCTTTCCAAAATTGCAAAATTTGCTCTTCTACTTCTGGAAAAGATATTTGATTTGGCACTTCTTTAAATTTTGTCATAGTTGATTATATAAAAAAATCCTTCAATAGAAGGATTTAAATGCCGCTCTGCTTTATTGCAGATCGGCTACTTAATAATGATAAGTGAATATTGTTTTTTCACGGATGAAATATTATAGCACTATATGGAATAAATCTCCCACTGCTCCTTCTTTGACACAAGGGGTTAATTTAGTCTTGTTAAATATATAAATGGAGGGTTTGAAATAGGTTTGAATTATTGACTTTTGAGCATATTTTTGTTATTATAGGATATGGTGTTGTTTCGATAAATAACGCTTTTTTCTAAAACAACACCATAAAACTTGTACTTTAAAATAAAAAAATCAATATTTTAGCTGTGCCATTGTGTATATAAAATTTATATATAGAATGGCACACGCTAAAGCGCATGTGACTAATTTAGAAAAAAAGAGGAAATTTTGATGGAGATTAAAAATGAACTAATTGCAGCTATCGGAGAAAAGAAGGATCTGGAATCAATATTTGCAATCTGTGACAGTAAAGAAGCAATTATGTTTTGTATAAACAGTCTTGATTCACTACATAAGGATAAAATTTTCCATTGGGCTTCTACTAGATCTTTAGAACTCGGTCTCATTGATGAGGCTGAAAGATTATGTTTGATGTCGAATCAATTTTCCATGATGAAACATCAAATGTTATTTAGTGAAAATATCACTGAACAACAAAATTCGAATGCTTCGAAAATGTTAAATGCTTCAGTTTTTTTTAATGAGGCAGTTCAGAAGTTAGAATTTGCAGTCGCTAGAATGAGTGAAATTGTTTCTCAAATGGACGAGTC
>JBBQCZ010000330.1:0-2509 GCA_038319215.1 Bacteroidales bacterium
GTTTGACCACCAATAACCGCCATTGCATAATCTACATCAGTAAAATTATTACATAAAAGTTGTAATCCTGTTTTTTCTGAGTAGTCATAACTTATCCCTAAACCAACAATCCCAGAAGCTTGTCCATTTCCGGTAAGATTTTCAAAATTGTTATTATAAACAAAGTTTTCTGCTCCACCAGAAGCATAAACTACCAAACCCAACAAACCATCACTAAAATTATTACCTTCTATTTGATAGCCAGAACTACTTTCAATATAAAGTCCGAAACTATCATAAACAGAACTTGATGACCCTGAATTACTAGAAACATCGAAATTGTTTTGTGTGGCTGTAATAGCATCATTTGCAATTAGCCAAGCTCCACGCACACAATTTGTAAAGTTAGCTTTGTGCAAAGTTAGAAAATCTCCATCACTGGCTTTAATTCCATAATTTAGGTTTGAAAAAGTACAGGGGGTGGTATAATAAAGATTGACATTTATTGATGATAATGAAGACAATATTCCAGACCCCCAATTGTTATAGGATATTGAATTTTGATAAGCATAATTATTATAGAAATCGCAACCTAGAAAATCAATACCTGTTGCATCCCAAAGATGTACATGATAAGTAGGATTATTCCCTTTATTGTACAATGCTGCTGTCGTATAAAAATCACATGTTCTAAAATATGAAAGATTGTCTATATTCCATGAACTGAATTTTACATCACAAATATTATCTTTATAAAATGAGTTTATTCCGTAAACAATACCTCCACAAGTAACATCTATTCCAATTTCTGCAAACTCGATTGTAGAACTACTCATATAAATATATGGCTGCAACAATGGAGTAGCGTTCTGGGCATAGCCAGTACCCCACCAACCGCTGCAATTTACACCAGCCCAAAGAGCATTTTCATCGCAATCATCAAAAACAGTTAGTTTGGAATTACTGTATAAATACAGTTTCGGTCCTGCGAATGTACCAGGTGAGTATGGCATTTCCAGCGATTCTCCTTCTTTAAAGTGTATGGTTAACCCGTAAATATTTAATCTAGCTCCAGCTGCTATTGTTAAATTGCCTTTAAGATAAATATCTGTTATTGCAACGCCACCACTTGTAAATGGATTAGATGTTGTTGTCCACGAAACATTTGACCCAGTAATTGTAATATCGCCAGTTGTGGAATTGTGCGAAACACCAGCCATCGTGGTTTTTACAGCACTTTCGTTATAAGCATAGCAGCAATCGGTTGTAGCTGAGTAGCCCTTATAATCCTGACCATCTATTTGGTCGGGTAAAACATAAGCTGTACAACCAAAAAACTCCAACATTGCATTTGCTGCCATGGTACCAGAAGAAAAAGAGGAAACTATATATGAAGCTTTCATTCGGTACAAACCATCAGATTTAGCAAAATAATAAAATCCATCTCTGCCTAATTCTAGCATTGAATTTGTGTATTCAACATCGAAATTTAACACTGGACTTGAAGAGTAATTCGACATAGTAATTTCATAAAGTCCTACTCCTGCACGAAAAACAAGCAATTTTGAACCATCTGCCGAAAACTCAATACCGGGATAATCATCAAATTCATCATTTGTAGCTAGATTAATGAAATGAGGTGTTGAATTTGCAAGAACTCCCGTTGATGGGTTTATTTCAAAAATAACAACATCGTTGTTAACTGCATTTTCATTATATGCACCAGCTCCAATTCTTGAAAAAGCTAGCCTGGTACCATCGTGCGATAGTTCGAGTTCTGCCATTCTAAATGGTTTATTGGTGCTGTACAAAACAGTTTCACCACTAACAGTTCCGTTAGAACTTACTGTGTATCTTCTGAGATAACCAGTAGAACCAGCATTTGTACTGGCATAATACAAAAATCTTGAACCATCAGCTCTTTCTTTAGTTAAAGCAATTCCACCAGTAGCATCCTGACTTTCTGTTCTTAAAACCTGCCCTTGAGTTACCATACTAATTACTCCTGTTATAGGATTACGAGTATATTTGGAATAGCACAAACTTTCAGTTGAAAATAATTGGGTAACCCCTCTTTCAATAAAAAAAGTTATAAAAGTGTTACAATCATTTTTTACCTCAGTTGTTGCATATTCGGCACCACGCCATAAAGATTGGTTCCCAAGGTATTCAAGTGTTGTGCCCGAAACGGATTTAATTTCGTCATCAACAATCTGAAACAACATTGGTCCATCCATATAAGTATATGAATTTATGCCATCGGCTACTGTGCCAGTATTTAATGCACTTGCCGTTGCCGGATAATTGTTAAAATTAATTTGTTTTCCGGGCACTGCCCATCTTGATGCTTGCACATTTAGTTGTGCACATAAAACACTTGCAGTAAATGAAAATACTGCTACTAATAAAACATAATTAAGTTTTTTCATTGTTTAAAATTTTTAAGTAAAACACTTCCGGGTTAGCAAAGTAAATCTGCCGTCAAACAGTTTAATTTACAAATACTTCCGATAAAATCTAAATAAATAAG
>JBBQCZ010000331.1:0-2508 GCA_038319215.1 Bacteroidales bacterium
TGCCTGACTGTGCCTTTTTTAATTCCAGTAAGCAAAGCAAGTAAAACTGATCAAATTAAGCATTTCGAAAATAGCAAATATGCAAGTGTTGATGGTGTAATAATTCATTACAGAATGTGGCAGAATCCAGATAGTGTAAATTCAAATAAGTGGATATTATTGCTTCACGGAATGGGCGGATCTACTTATTCATGGGTTAATAATGCTCAGGTTTTCTGTGATTCAGGATATAATGTAGTTGCTGTGGATATCCCTCCTTTTGGGTATAGTGATAAAAATCCAGATTTGAATTACTCAACCGACAGCAGAGCGGTACTATTATGGAAGTTTGCAAATCGTATTAACAGCAATACTAAGTGGATTGTTATCGGGCATTCTATGGGTGGCGGGATTGCGCAATGCATGGCAATTCTTAAACCCAAAAAAGTAACAAAAGTTGTTTTTGTTGCACCTGCTCTTTTTTCGAAAATTGAACCAGGAAGAAATTTTGGACAGTATTGTACGGCATTTAGACCTTTAGAAAGAATCATGTGCGTTGCGGGAGAATATATTTATCTAAAGCCAAAGCGAATTCGAAAAATACTTGAGTCTTCGTTTGCATGTCCGATTTCCGATACTGTTCTTTCAGAATATTTTAAAGCGCTTGACAATGAAGGTTTTACACTTGCTTTTATGAGGTCTTTTTCTAAAGCAAATCCCCAGCAAAAAATAAATGGACTTGATTTTAAAACAGATGCAATTGCTTTTTTCGGTTCTGAAGATACCTGGGTTCCATACGAAAATACAAAATCAGTTACAGATAAATTACCTTCTGTTAAAATTCTTCACGTAAAAGGAGCAGGGCATAGTTTAATGGAGACTCATTATGAAGAGTTTAATCAACAGGTATTAAACTTTCTTGACGAAGATTGATTTTGAATTTCTTTGATAACTTTGCCTATTAAATTATTAGATATTATTATTAGTTCATGAAGAATATATTTCTTGTAATCATTTTGCTTGTTATGGTAGAATTTATTTCTGCCCAGACCGAAATCAGTATTTATGGTGGACTACTGGATTATCCTGGATTATCACTGGAACAAAAATTTGCAAACAACCTTAGTGTGGACATTAGCGGTTCTTACCGTTATAGACAAGGGAATATTACTTTTGCCGATGCCCCTAATGTTGATATCTCGACAAATGCGATGCTTACTTTTGGCATAAAAAAATATCGTACTGGAGATAACGGAAAAGACAATTTCTTTTATGGCGGTTACTTAAGATACTGGCAAACAAGCTGGAGGGTTGAGAGTACCGATAACCTAACACTATCTCAAATGCAATATGCTGATTCTTTAGCATTGACAACATCAAATACTGCACATAAAATTTCAATTGGAGGACTTGCCGGCTATAAGTTTTTTCTCGGTAATAAATTCACCATCACACTAACTGGAGGACTTGGATTTTCGACAAAAAAATCATATTGGAGCGTAATTCAAGAATATAATCACCCAGTGCGAACTTATCCATACTACAGCAACGAATTTCTAGGCTACTGGAATCGCTTAAGCGGAATTGGACGATTGAGTGTGGGTTATAGGTTTTAGAGTTTATTTATTTTAGACTGGTGACGAAACCACCGATAAATCACTATTACTCAAACACCAACTTCTCAACCTTCACCAGCTTCCCATCAACAAAAAGATTACAAACATAAACTCCGGGTTTCCAGCCTTTGGTTTGAATCTCTGTAGTTTCGCCTGTAACAGGAATTACAGATTTTAAATGCCCATTTAAACCAGCAATTTTTATCTCCGTATTACTGTAATTTGGCAGAGCAACTTTTACCGTAAAATCGTGGCTGCTGGGATTAGGAAAAACCTGCATTTCAATTTTTTCAAAACCTTGTATTTTGTTTCCAAGTTCAATATAAATAGTTTTATTGGCAGTTTTTACACAAATGCCATCGGTAACTGTAACCTGAACATTGTATTCTCCAACTTCAGTGTAAGTATGCACAGGATCTTTTACATTATCCGTACCTAAATCGTCAAAATTCCATTCCCAGCTATCTGCATACGGGTTGTTGTTGTATAGGTTCGCGATTGCTTCTCCACCCTCAAGGTAAAAAGTATCTGCCCAAGTGTTTATGCGAGGTTTTAAGTAATCGCAGCCGTTGTCTGGCATGTAGAGTTTTACGAGGCCTTTGGAGCGATGAATAAGCTCTGCAGAAGAACCTCCCCAGTGCGTATAGCTACCTCCAATATATAGCGTATCTCTAAAAACCTCAAGAGCAAAGATTGTACTGTTAAATGCTCCACCTATGCTATCCCAAGTTTCTCCGTTCCATTTGATGATAGATGTACGCCATTCTGTTTCATTATCGAAATACCGGCCACAACCTGTATATAGATCTCCCCTGTATATTGCAGTTGCCTGTGGCAATACTGTTGTATTACAATGTGTACCAGTATATTGCCAATTGAAACCATTCCAAATAGCGACTCCATAAGATATACT
>JBBQCZ010000332.1:0-2506 GCA_038319215.1 Bacteroidales bacterium
AATAAAAAATACCAACGCTTCAAAAATTGCAACCACTATGATATTTACAACAGCATAAATTATAATATTATATACATAAACCCAAACAAGATTTTCGGTATATACCTTAATATAATTGGCAAATGAGGTAATTAATACTGCAATCAAGGCTGCAATTAGAACGGTAAAAACAATCTGAACTACAATTCTTTTAAGTAAATTCTTTCCCCATGGCGCAATTTTATTCATGTATTGAATCAAAAATAAATCGGGATATGAAATCAAGAATGCAGCAATAAGACTTAGCGTCGTACCTCTAATTAGTCGAGAAAAAAAATGCAAAACGTCGTTGAGGACATAATACCCACTCAGGTGGTTAAATGAAATAACTGCAACCTGCACTCCTATTGCTAAACCTATAAGTAGTTTTAACAAATTGGGAAATGAAATAACGCTATGAACTTGTTTGAAACCCATTTAATTATGAATGATTTATCGAAATTATTAAAATATTAAACATACGCATAATTGTAAACCTGTACTACCATCGAAATCTAAACTTTTGTATTCCTGTTTCCAATATCTTTTTTCAAAACTGAAAACTTTCGTTAATTTTCAAAACTTAATTAGAATTTCTGTTTTTGCTTATCATTAATAAAGAATTACGTTTCATGAAATAAAATGTTGGTTTATTTAATCAAGCAAAGACTCCTTTGTTAATTAATTATCATTAGAGTCTTTGCTTATCTTTCAAATCAAAACCTTTTCAAAATTCCTATTCTCAATGACAAGTAATTAAGGTCCATTTGTTTTTTGAATCCTTCAAATTCAGTCTCACGTGAAAGTGAATTAAATTTGATTCCAGTTGTTAGACTCCAATTAGAGCCCAAATTGATATAAATACCACCCGCAATTTGGAAGCCAATTCCATGCTTGGTATCATTAATTATATCACCATCAGCATTTTCGGTTTCGATATGGTTGTACAAAGCACCCCCTCTTGCATAAACAGAAATGCCGGATTTACTAATTGGATGATTGAATTGTAACCCTAAAACATAACCTGTTTCCTCGAAATTGGCATCAGCACCAGCAAACGAGTTGTCAGCGCCAAAACTATTCCATCCCCAACCAGTATAAACCCCAAAGTGCTTCATAAAACTGTAGTGGAAAATACCTTCGAAACCAAACCCTGGATTCAATTTCTCGCCACCAAGTTTTTGTGTGGCAACTGATCCACCAATATTTACTTCAAATCCAAAACGATTTTCCAATTCTTGAGCATTGCCGATATTTAGAAAAACCAAAATAGATACTGCTACGATTAAAACTTTTGTTTTCATTGCTTATAACCTTTATATAAGTTGTAAATAAAATACATTACAAAAGTAATTCCCTTAATCGAACTGTAAAAATATAACTTGTTGAAGGTGTTGTATTTATAGCTGAGTCTGCTAAATCCAATGTTAAATGATGAACTTAGATTATAACTCATAGAAATCAAGCATGGTGAAATGATAAATGTATGGAGGAAAGCTGAGGAATTGGTCCTGAGATAGTAGGAATAAATTGTACAAAAAAGCCATCCCTTTAGTGAGATGGCTTTTAAAATATCCAATAACAAGAACTATTTTAATCTTACAATTCTTAAACCTACAGCACTACTTTGCATAGTAACTGCATCCATCCAACCACGCATAGACGAACGGCAAAAGGTAGCACTATTGTGCCATGATCCACTACGTGCAATTTTCCATGCACCTAAACTAGGTCCTTTTGGATCGGTTTCAGAACCTCCATAAGAACCAACCCAATCCCAACATAATTCTGATAAATTGCCATGCATATCATAAAGTCCATAAGCATTAGGTTTCTTTTCTCCTGACGGGTGGGATTTTTCACTGGAATTCTCACTGTACCAAGCTGCTGTTGCCAATGTCGGTATTGATGATCCAGTATAAAAATCTTCGGTAGTACCTGCTTTGCATGCATATTCCCATTCAGCTTCGGTGGCTAATCTCCATCCTTTAGCTGTCCAGTTACAGCTAACACTTGTTCCATTTATTGTATAACATTTTTCTAAACCCTCGAGGTCAGACAATTTATTGCAAAATTCTACTGACATCATAAAAGAAACTCTATCAACTGGAAGATCTGCACTTTTTTGGTTGCTTGGGTTATTTCCCATAACAGCGGTATATAGGGTTTGTGATATTTCATATTTACTCATATAGAAATCTTTACTAATTGTTACCTGATGTGGGGTTTCAGGCTGTGGACCAGCAGGCATGGAACCAGTATTGCCCATTTGGAATGAACCATGTGGAATTAGAACCATCGGTACAATAGAAGTAAGTTTAAAAGTAAGCTCATTACTTTTTTTACCCTTTACTGTAACAAATAAATTTCCAGAAGTTGCACCTTCAGGAACTTTGCAAACTATTCTGCTATTGTTCCAACTTGTAATTTGTGATGCATTTGCTGTATTGAATGTAATACTGCCATTTGCCTGCGAATTACCAAAACC
>JBBQCZ010000333.1:0-2501 GCA_038319215.1 Bacteroidales bacterium
CAACACCAGCTTTAAAGACTACATCAAGTTTTATTACTGGAGAATTGTCTGAGCTAAGTGAAAATAAATTTATACCGTTTGCTAAAATATTTTTGTGCGGTTTTAGAAAGTTTATTTTGGATATCTCTTTTACTGCTGGAGTTATATTTCTGTCGATCATAATCTTAGTTTTTGGATTTGTAATAAATACAAGATAAATTGCTGTCACTGAAAATTTTAGAGGCAACTCTAGTAATGTCAGCCTTTGTTACATTCAAAATTTGGTCTTCAACTTGGTTTAACATGTCAGCATTGCCAAGCCACTCGTTATAAGCAAGATCCATAGCAATATTAAGAACTCCCATTTTTGAAAAAAGCTGAGTCGATAAGGCTTTGTTTTTTACTTTATTTAGTTCTCGATCAGAAAAGTCTCCATTAATAATTTTTTGAATTTCAGTTTTTATAGCGGTTTCTGCTTTTTCAAAATCAACGCCTGGGTACATTTTGCCATTTATCATAAATAAACCCGGATCACGACTGCCTTGAATATAGCCATCTACTTCGGGAAATAGTTTTTGCGTTTTAATAAGATTTAGGTTGAAAAGTGAAGATCTTCCATTCGATAAAAGATCCGAAATTAAATCCGTTGGATAATAATCATCGTCGGTTCGTGAGCACATATGGTATGCCATATAAATTGCATCATTAGGCACATCTCTTTCTAAATTTAAAGTCCTTTTTTCGGTTTGCAATTTTTCCATTGGTAGATTTCTCGCTGGTACATTTCGAGTTGGAATGTCACCAAACCATTTTTTACACAAAATTTCCATTTTTGAGGTTTCTACATCCCCACCAATTACAAGAATTGCATTATTGGGTGCATAGTGCTTATAAAAGAAATTTCTCACATCACTTAGTTTCGCTTCGGTAATATGTTTGATTTCTTTTCCAATTGTTGACCATTGATAAGGGTGTGATTTGTATGCCAATGGACGTAAATATAGTGAAACGTCTCCATAAGGTTGGTTAAAATACCTTTGTCTAAATTCTTCAGATACCACATTTCGCTGAACATCCAAGCTTTTCTTCGAAAAGGCAAGTTCGAGCATTCTATCAGACTCTAAATAAAAAGCTGTTTCAATATTTTGTTTAGGAACGGTAATGTAATAATTTGTAAAATCATTATTTGTAAATGCGTTGTTTTCACCTCCAGCTTTTTGTAAAACGGTATCGTAGTTTTTTATATTTTTTGATCCTCCAAACATTAAATGTTCAAATAGATGAGCAAATCCTGTTCTTTCGGGGTCTTCATCTCTTGCTCCCACGTCATAAAGTAAATTAAAAGCAACTAAAGGTGTTGTATTATCCTTGTATATTAGCACCCTCAAACCATTATCGAGAGTGAATTTGTCATATTTTATCATAATTTTTTGTTTTGTCAAAGTTAATTCATTTATTTTACCAAAAAAGTGAACATAAAAAAAACAAAAATATGAGGACATTAAAAATCTATTTTTTTTCAGTATTTATTATTTTAACAATTGTTTCTGAGTCATTTGCTTGTACTAATTATCTAGTTACAAAAGGTGCTTCAGTTGATGGTTGTACAATGATTAGTTATGCGGCAGATTCGCATATTCGATATGGTGAATTGTATTGGCGACCAGCAGCAGAGTGGGCAGAAGGAAGTATGGTTACAATGTACGATAGAGGCACTGCTCAGCCACTTGGGCAAATTCCGCAAGCTCGTAAAACTTATCAGGTCATAGGTTTTATGAATGAATTTCAGGTTGCAATTGGCGAAACAACTTTTGGCGGAAGATCTGAGCTAGTTGATTCAACTGCAATTATTGATTATGGTAGCTTAATGTTTTTAGCATTGCAGAGATCTAAAAATGCACGTGAAGCCATAAAAGTTATGATTGATCTTTTGACTGAATATGGCTATGCTAGTAGTGGCGAATCTTTTTCTATTGGTGATCCTAACGAGGTTTGGATTCTCGAAATGGTGAATAAAGGCACTGAAATGGTTTATGATAAAAAATTGAAGAAATTTATTAATAAAAATAGGGGAGTTGTTTGGGTTGCTGTAAAAATTCCTGATGGATATGTTTCTGCGCATGCAAATCATTCGAGAATAACCAATTTTAAACTTAGCGATGGCAAAACCTCAATCAGCAGCAACGAAATGGACAAGATATTTAATCCAGAAGTTGAGATAGTTTACGCTGAAGATGTAATTTCGTTTGCTCGAAGTAAAAAATATTTCGATGGTAAAGATGAAGATTTTTCATTTTCTCAGGCTTATGCTCCGATTAATTTTGAAGCTGCACGATTTTGTGAATTAAGAGTTTGGGCAATGTTTAATGCTGTTAATGACGATATGGCCAAATATTGGGATCATGCTTGTGGTAAGGATTTAACTATTAGAATGCCACTTTATATTAAGCCAAATAGAAAGCTTACTCCTCAGGATTTGTTTGCATTTAAACGCAATTACCTTCAAGGAACAGATTTGGATA
>JBBQCZ010000334.1:0-2494 GCA_038319215.1 Bacteroidales bacterium
GGGTCAATATATCGTGGTCTTACAAGGATTATCACAATCTTACCATATCACAATTCCTCAATATTTATAGATGCAGATAGTAAATACAAAAATATCTTACCAAATATTTATGGTGTAAAAAACACAAATGAAAATTTTCAAAATGATATTGAGAATTTAATTACACAAATTGAAGAGAACCGTCAATTTGATAGGTATTTTAAAAACATGAAGGAAGGTTACTATCAAAATGAGTTATCTAAAAGATATGGCATTTGCGGTAGTGCATCTGATGACTTTGTAATTATTGACAAAGAAGCTGTAATTGGCTATTCAAACCAAGCAGAAAAAAATAATTTATTAGGGAATATTCAACAAAAATATAAGCAACTTCAAAGGGAAATTTCAATTCTTAATCCTGAACGATACGGAAAAGATTTAGGAAAAAAAGCAATTGGGAATGAACTTGATTTTTTGGCATTAGACAAAGAAGGAAATATTTTATTGATTGAATATAAACACGGAACAAATACATCTGGAATTTACCTTAGTCCCCTGCAAATAGGAATGTACAACGATATTTTTACAAGTTTTCCAAAAAATGAATTGGAAATCGCAGTCTTTGAAATGTTGGAACAAAAACAAAAGATTGGTTTGATAAATCCGAGTTGGAAAAAACCAAATTGCATCAAGGATATAATACCAGTTTTGATTATTTCGGAATTTAATTACAAAAGTTCGGCAAAGACAAAGTTTGATGAAATTTTACAATTCACAAGAAAACAACTTGGAGCAAGTTTTTTAAACAATCTTCAAACATTTAATTTTACTATGAAAAACGGTTTATCAAATTGGTAATTTATGAAATTTAAAATCCATCGTGGCACAAAAGAAATTGGCGGTTCGTGTGTGGAAGTCTGGACTGAAAACACAAGAATATTGCTTGACTTTGGTATGCCATTAGTCGAAAGAGATGGAAAAGAATTTGATTTCAGCAAATTCAAAGAGTTGAACCCTCAAGAATTAATTGAACACGGTATTTTGCCTAATATTAAAGGGCTTTATAACGAAACAGACAAATTGATAGATGGCTTAGTCATATCTCATCCACATCAAGACCATTACGGACTAAGCAATTTCATTGATAAAAAAGTAAAATATTTTTTGGGCGAAGCAACACATAAAATAATTGAACTCAACAGTTTATTTACTCCGCAAGAAATAATCATTGAAAATGTTCACTATTTTGAAAAGGAAAAAGTTTTTCAAATTGGCGACTTTTCAGTTACACCATATTGGGCAGACCATTCAGCTTTTGATTCTTACTCGTTTTTAGTTGAAGCTGAAGGTAAAAGTATATTTTATTCAGGTGATTTCAGGAACCACGGCAGAAAAGCAAATGCCTTTAAATGGTTTACTCACAATGCTCCCCAGAATGTGGACTATTTGCTACTTGAAGGCACAACAATTGGAAGAGAAAGCAAACCATTCAAAACTGAAACAGAAATTGAGAATGACTTAATGGAAGTTTTTCAGCAACAAGGAAAAATCAATTTAATATACACGTCAGGACAAAATATTGATAGAATCGTTTCCATTTACAGGGCTTGTATAAGAACAAATAAAATTTTTGTCGTTGATGTTTATGTAGCAACTATTTTGAAAGAATTATCAAATTTTGCTAAAATCCCTTTTCCTTCAAAAGAGTTTAAGAACTTAAAAGTAATGTTTCCATATTATACAAGCAGAAGATTAAAGAACGAAGGAAACGAAAAAATTCTATATCAATTTAAAAATTATAAAATCACCAAAGACGAAATAAGCAATCAAGCTGGCGAAATTGTTATGATTGTAAGATCGTCAATGCAAAAGGACTTAGAAAACATTAATGAAATTGATGGCGGAAACTTGATTTATTCAATGTGGGAAGGCTATTTACAGAAATCGGACACAAAGAAATTCCTTGACTATTTAATAAATCGAAAATTCACAATACATAAAATTCATACGAGTGGACACGCTGACACAGAAACTTTAAAACAAATGGTTGAAGCAATAAAGCCAAAGAATATTGTTCCAATTCATACTTTTAACGGAAATGAATATCAGAAAATATTTACGACACCGATAATTGAAATGAACGATGGAGAAACAAAAGAAATATAATGAAATGAAAAGCCAACAACACATAGCCAAGCACATTGTCAGGTCGCACCATCCAACGCTAAAACCAAAACCTGCCAAAGAGCTTGTCTATTTTGCCATCCCTGACTTTGCTGACACTAAAAAAACTAATCTTTAAAGACAGAAAAATAAGGTATGACAAAATTAGAAATATATCTCATACCATTGACAGACAAGAACGCCCAGTTGCTAACAGCACCTATGTGATAATGCGGGGAGCATCGGTAAATGTAAGTTTTACGCACCGACGAACAAACGCCAAATTTAGATTTGTCGTTGTGAAAAAATTAGTGAAATTTATCTTTGCGAAAACAAATTGTAATTAGTAAAT
>JBBQCZ010000335.1:0-2447 GCA_038319215.1 Bacteroidales bacterium
AGCACTTGCATCAAATGCTAACGACGGAGATTTAATCACCTTCACGTCAAATGCTACAGGTGCTGTACCCTGGTGGTATTTAGTGAATTTGGGTAATACCTATGATATAAATGGGGTAGAAATATATTGGAAACATCCTGAGTGGATAAATAAATACAAAATTGAAGTCTCAAAAGACAGTATCGCCTGGATTATGGCATCAGATAAAACGTCTAATGTGTTTTATGGTGGTACGTCAGAGATAAATAATTTTTTTACAAATGGAAGTAAGTTTATTCGTATGACTGTTACTGGTTCTGCCAATGCCGTCTACTTTTGGCCAAGTTTATGTGAGTTCAAGTTGTTTGGAACACTCTCTGTTACTTCAACTAAAGAATTACGGGCTTCAAATGTGAGAGTCTATCCGAATCCTGCCACTGATTATTTAAACATTGAGACTGAAAAACCCAATGCAGATATTACCGTATTGACCATGGATGGAAAGATTGTCTATAAAAACAACACGACAAATAGTAACTTTAATATTCCGGTAAGTAATTGGACTAAAGGTTTATATTTAGTTCGAGTTAAAGATGAAAAAGGTGTAGCCATAGAAAAGGTTACGATTCAATAAGATAATTTGTCGGGATTATTCATCCTACAATAAAACCTATTTTTTCTTTAGTGAAGCAAAAACATAAGATAGTTAAATTGATTTTTTTTGCTTTTCACACAAGTAATTTAGATACAATTGATCTGAATAAGGGTTTCTATAATGTGAAGGTTGGAAGTCGAAAATTCCAGGTGGGTCATAAAATAGTTTTTAACTTACACTTTTGAAAAACTTTCCTCACTTCGGATAAACTTCAAGAGTTAAATTGAATAATACAAAAATTTATAAAACAGGCAGGATTCTATTTAAAGCATCCGGCTTTTTTTTAATTGTGGAATGAATATAGTGTTTCAAATTGATTAAACAAGATTTACTAATGAAATTAAACCATCCTTTATCCCAGATGTGTAAGCTGTTATTTATTAGCTCTTTCTTTCTTTTTATTTTATCGTCCCGGCTATTTGCAGGAATTCAAAGTGAAATGACGGAGCTGACAAGTGTGCCCAGTACCCATCCGATTCGAATTGTATGTATCGGAAACTCCATAACGCAGGGCAAATCTATGCAAACCAATGTAACCGTTCCTGCAAGCTTTGGAAAGATAACGGATCAGTTATCTTATCGGTTTTGGCTATGGCAATCGCTGGATTCATTGGGACTAAATGTGGATTTCGTGGGTACCAATCATATTTGGTTTCAAGAAGTGGGTAGTCTTGCCGTTACGACGCCAACCTCTGCTTATACGGGTCACACATTTCCCCGCGGTCACGAAGCATTTTATGGTATAAAAACAGCTGGTTTTGTGGCGGGTACAACCAGTGATAATATAGTTTATCCGGCTTTTTCCGTTAGGTCCAAAAATTTCACGGCTGATATTGCACTGATTCATTTGGGCACTAATGATAATGATATAGATTCAGTTCTAACAAGGGATAATATATATACGGTGATTGATTTATTGAGAGCACAAAATGACTCTGTTATCATTATTTTAGCAAAAACAATAACGGGTTGGAAGGCTGTAAATAAATTGGTCGACAGAATGTGTGTTGCCAAGACTTCCGACAAATCGCCTGTAATACCTATTGATTTAGCAACCGGTTTTATAAATGACAACCTTACTTATGGCACTATGACCTGGGACTGGGTGCATCCGAACCAAAAGGGGCAAAAATTTATGGCTCAACGCTGGTTTGATAAAATCCTTTCTTCATTGAATACCGTAACTTTTGATTTGAAAAACAATAATGGCGACAAAATCGAGAATGGGAAAATTGATTTTAATAATCAGACTTGTTATACCGATTTGAATGGAATTGCTTCATTCAAAGGGATACTCCCGAACAGTAGATTAGATTACACAGTTACTGTAGTAGGATACGCCGGAGCGAATGGAAGCATCAATGTGGTTGCAAGTTCTAATAAGATTATTACGCTTCAAAATACGACCCGATTGGATACACCATCTGCCCAGGAGATGCAAATTTTTCCAAATCCGGCATCGGGTTTGGTCACTTTTTCAACTAACAAGAATACTTCTGTCAGTATTTTTGATATTTCGGGCAAAATGGTTTATTCATTTGCGTTGAATGCTGCTTCAATGCCGATAGATTTATCTAAATTAGGAAGTGGTGTCTATTTAGTCAAATATCACAATGCTCAACAATCATTCGTTAAGAAATTAATTATTAAGTAATTGACTTAAGTAATTGATTATTCATTATAAATTATTAATAATGAACAAATAATAATTGCCAAGTTGCTGATAGTTGTATTTTTGTAGATTAATAAATATATCATTGAATTTTCTCAATTACTTATAAGCGTCATCATGGTAACCTGTGTAAATACAGAT
>JBBQCZ010000336.1:0-2443 GCA_038319215.1 Bacteroidales bacterium
ACTGCTTTTAAGAAAGCTGTCAATCAAATAGGCGCTTCAAAATACTTATGGGAAAATCCAGAAAATGCCTCAAAAATAGGTTATCATAAACCTGAGGGTGAATTAGTTTTTCTTCCCTCTATGATTGACCAAGGTGAAAAAACAACGAATCAAAAAGTTCGTTTAGCTTATAAATTTGACATCTACGCAACAAGTCCCGTTAGTCGCGGCCAAGGTAATTCATATACACCCGGTTTATTACAATCGCCTGAGATTGAGAATAACTTTGAACCGCTTGATTTATCAGTACCCACTTTAGCATACCAATCACCGCCTTTAACGACGATATGAGCAGCAGCAGCGAGAGTTTCAACGTTATTAACAGATGTAGGTCTTCCGTTGAAGCCCGTGTTTACAGGATAAGGAGGCCTGTTTCGTGCTTCACCCCTGTGACCTTCAAGTGATTCAATCAAAGCCGTTTCCTCACCACAAACATAAGCACCCGCACCCATACGAATTTTTATATCATAGTTAAAATCTGTTACACCGAGAATTTGTTTACCAAGCAGATTATCATTACGCATTTGCTCAAGATAATCTTCAAGGAATTTTTTCATATATTCATATTCACCGCGAAGGTAAACTATTCCCTCTTTTGCACCCACCGTATAACCACCAACAACCATACCGTCAAAAACCAGTTCAGGATATTCAGTAAGTAACACTCTATCTTTAAATGTTCCGGGTTCACCTTCATCTGCATTACAGACTAAAAACTTTTCATCTGCTCTTGCAGCTGCGGTTAACATCCATTTTGTAGAAGTCGGAAAACCTGCACCGCCTCTGCCTTTTAATTTTGAAGACTTCATTTCAAACAGAACGTTTTCTCTACCGATTTCGAGAGCTTTCTTAATTGCATCTCCTCGATTGTATTTTGAAAATAATACAGGTCCTGTTCTTTGCTGTTTGCTAAAAATTGGTTCCATGGAAGATATTTTTTAAATTAGAAGTATGTTTAATAAATAAAGTATTTTGACTGAAAGTGTTGAGAGGAATAAATAGAGAACGAAGGTTTAATGAATTTATGCATAAACCTTTACATTTTTTATTCAATATACGAAATGGGTTTGATAACAAATTTTATTCCTCAGCTTAATACAAAATTAGACAATATAAGGCGTTTACTCAAGACTAAAAACGTTACCTAAAGTAAAAGCAAAAACAAATCGCTTTTAAATTTTATCTTTGGATAATAAAGTATAAATTGTAATCTAAATTATTACATTGGATTTACTAAGGCATTCATATTCGGTATTTAAGAAGGACATAAAGTCAGAGATAAAGAATAGGTACGTTATAAACTCTTTATTGATGTTTGTTATTATAACAATATCTATAATAAGGTTTTCATTAGGAGATGAAAAAGTTGATGACACAATCTTATCTGGATTGTTCTGGATAGTAATATTTTTTACGGCAATAAGCGGATTATCCAGAGTTTTTATAAAAGAAGAGGAAACAGGGACATCACTTGCTTTGAAACTATCAGCAGGAGCTACAGAAGTATTTATAGGGAAACTACTGTTTAATTTTGTTCTAACGTTTTCACTTAACATGGTTATCTTCTTTTTGTTTTCACTCATAACAGGTATAAGGATACATAATTTCTTTGCGTTTTCGTTGACTGTTATTCTCGGAAACTTTGGGATTGTATCGGCATCTACTATTATTGCAGCAATCATAGCTAAAGCAAACTCAAAAGGGACACTATACCCAGTACTGGCATTTCCGGTATTACTACCTTTACTGATAACAATGATAGACGCAACAAAGCTTGCCGCAGAAGGTGTACCGACTTTTGAATTAATGGGTAACTTCCAAATATTAGTATCATATACAGTTGTTGTAACAGTTGTATCACTTTTTTTATTTAAATTCGTATGGGAGGACTAAATGAATAACAACGAATTCTACGATAATCTATCCGATGATTACGATTATATGTTAAACTTCAACAAACTAATTGAATCAAGAAAGGAATCGTTAAAAAAGTTTATTAAGTTTGATTATAAAAATGCTATAGATATTGGTTGCGGGACAGGAGCGGATTCGATTGCATTAACTATGAACGGATTAAATGTAGTTGGTTATGACACTTCTTTAGGTATGATAGAGAAAGCAAGAATCAACGCCAAGAATAGAAAACTCAAAATTAAATTCTTTAATACACCCGTGCAGAACCTTGGCTACAATGAGTATAATAAATTGGATATTGTTGTTTCATTAGGTAATGCAATAGCAAATATTAGCCCTAAAATACTAAACAGGATATTTAAAAAGGTATATAAATTATTAAAACCAAGTGGCAGACTATTAATACAAATATTAAATTATGAATCTGTAAGGAAATACGGGAAAAGGATTGTTAATATTACACGAGGTAATGAGAACATATACGTTAGAT
>JBBQCZ010000337.1:0-2402 GCA_038319215.1 Bacteroidales bacterium
GCTACAAAAATTAGATGCTGATAACAAACATTGGAAAGCTTTGCAACGCCAAAAAGCAATGGAAGAAACTGAAACCGCTTTTAAAATTGGCGACAAAGAAGAAAGAGGAAAACGACTGAATGAAATAAACGATGTATTTGAAAATAACGCCAGCGATTACGGACGAAAATTGTATTTGATTGAAAACTGTATTTACGGAATAGACATACAACCCATAGCGGTGCAAATTTCAAAACTTCGTTTTTTCATCTCTTTAATTATTGACCAAAACAAACAAGAGAAAAAAGAAAATTTTGGAATAAGAAGTTTACCAAACTTAGAAACCAAGTTTGTAGCAGCCAATACTTTGATAGGCTTAGACAAACCTGCACAAACCCTTTTACGCAACCCGCAGATAGAAGAAAAGGAAACCGAGTTAAAAGAACTCCGCCACAAATATTTTACTGCCAACACACGAAAAGAAAAACTGCAATACCAAAAGCAAGATAAAAAGCTAAGACAGGAAATTGCTAAGATGCTGGAAAGCGATGGCTGGCAAACAGCAGTAGCAAAACAAATTGTAGCTTTTGACCCTTACGACCAAAACACCTTTGCACCTTGGTTTGACCCTGAATGGATGTTTGGATTAACAAGCGGTTTTGATATTGTGATTGGGAATCCGCCTTACGTTCAAATTAAACAAATACCCGAAGTTGATAAACCATACTATGTAAAGCGTTTTAAATTTGCTACAGGCAGATTTAATTTGTTTTACTTTTTTATAGAAATGACAGAAAAGCTAACGCGGAAAAATGGAATTTCTTCATATATCGTTCCTGATAGGTTATTATTAAATACACAGTGTGTTGATTTAAGGAATTGGTTATTAAATCAGCAAACAATTACTGAATTGGATTCTTTCGATGAATCAGTATTTGATAGTGCCGTTGTAGATTCAATTATTTTGTTCTACAAGAATGTAAAAAATGCCTCAAAAAATATTTATGCAAAGTCGAATGTAAGTGTCAATGAGATTAATTCTTCAATTGGTGTGGAAATTCCAATTACTTATTTTGTTAACTCTCCTAATAACCAGTTTGACTTAAACTACTCTATTGGAAAGTCTAATCTTGTTGATAAAATCAGAAAAGGTTCAACTTCATTAGGTGAAATGTCAGATACAAGAGATGGAATTATTCAAAGCAAAATTCCAGATGTTCTATTTCTTACAAAGAAGGAAAATAAATTCTGTAAGCCATTGCTATTTGGCAAAGACATTAATCGGTTTACTTTAAATTATGATAATAATTGGGTGAATTATCAGCACGAAGAAATGATGAAAATTGAGGTGAAAAGAGGTGGCGGTGGGCTGCGATTAAGAACGAAAGATATTTTTGAAAGAGAAAAAATTCTCACAAGGCAAACTGCTGACCGAATTATTGCTACACTAGATTCTGAAAATTACTATTACTCAAACACCATTCACGGGACTGCAATCTCAGACAAAACATACAATATTAAATATGTTTTAGCATTGCTAAATTCTTCAATTTTAAATTACTACTATAAAGCAACTACATCAGAAGGCGGGAAAGTGTTTGCACAGATGAAAATAGAAATCCTGAGACAACTTCCAATAAAAAAGGTAAATAATCAGAAACCGTTTACCACACTTGTTGATTTTATACTCCTTCAAAAGAGTGAAAATATTGATGCAGCCTTTTTTGAACGTCTTATTGATGCAATGGTTTATGAATTGTATTTGCCTGAAGAAATAAAAGCAGGAGGTGCAGAGGTATTAAAACACCTAACCAATTTACCTGAACTCAAAGAAGGGCAAGACGATAAAAATTTAAAAACCATAGAAAAGGTTTACAAAGAATTGAGTGACCCAAAGCATCCAATTAGTGCGGCATTGCTAAAACTATTGACCATTGAAGAAGTAAATATAATAGAAGGCAGAAAGTGAAACGAATTACGAAATTAGACATATCAAATTTTCGTGCCTTCTTTGTTAGTTATACAATTGAACTAAACAAAGGAGAGAACTTGCTTATTTATGGCGAGAATGGCAGTGGTAAAAGTTCATTGTTTAAGGCGGTAAACAATTTTTTAAGCAGCAGTCAGAATACTGCATTTGATTATGTGAGGCATCACAATATAGACACCGAAGAAGGCAATGTTGCTTTTACGTTCAATGATTATGACCTTGCCACCAATGCGATAACTTCTGCATTTGGTGAAGTCATCAGTTTTGGAACGCAAGCTTATAATAAATAGGGCTTCAAGCGGTGCGAAGCACCTAATCCCGCTTTGGGGCGGGATAAACTAAGAAGCCTCGGTTGAACTACATCTTTGGTGAAGCCTATGTGTTTCTCAACAATATTTTAACTTTTTATTTTGGGTGGGTTGATGGAGTTTTG
>JBBQCZ010000338.1:0-2371 GCA_038319215.1 Bacteroidales bacterium
AAATTTGAAAACCAAAGCCAGAAGCATTGGCGCCCGATGGAGCCAGACGAATAAATGCTGGTATGTGTTGTGTAACAAGGAGAATTACAATACGATACTTCGTACCTTTGATGAGATTGAAATCGTAAAAGATGAAAACAACGAACGGCAAACGGAACCTGCTTTAATAAAGCAAGAAATTGTTCACATAGCTGAGAAGATCAGCGAAATTTAGCCTACCAAAAAGGCGGAACATAAGGGCGAAATCCCTGAAATGGCCGGCAAAATTGTTTTTACAGGAAGTACAGGTAAATACTGGATTTTAAAAGTACCATAAATTTAAAGCAATTGGAGATGGTTATTTTACCTTACCCAAAAGCTGTGAAAAAGAATTATCAGCCCATTCGCCAGGCTGCTTTTCGACATGTATTATTTCAAAGGATTAAATAAATATGCTCAATAAAATCAATGGCTCAGAAAAGTACTATATATTTGGTGATATTTACTAGTTGGCACCAATACAAAGAAGACAGACGCGACACATTACAAACTTAAAAATTAAAGATTATGAAAACAGTAGAAGAATTTAGAGAAGAATTAAAGCCCTTCCTTGCGATGGTAAAAATGGCTAAACAAACTAATAATATGGATTTTTTGAATAATATTGAAGAATTTGAAAAGTTACTAATATTACTGAATATTTGTGGAATAAAAGAATGTCCACAATATTTAGATAAATTTGTTGATGAAATAATTGAACAAGATTAAATACTTAAACTAAATAACGATGCTACATCCAGATTTACAAAAATTACTTGACTTTGCTTTGGAAAGTGGAGAAGTAACAGAAAAACACCGTCAAATCCTGCATAATAAGGCAATTTCACTTAATCAGGACATTGATGAGCTTGAGATGATAATTGAAGGCGAAATCAAACGATTAAAAAAAAGTAACGAAGGCGAAAAGCAAAAAAATTATGCTTGTCCTAACTGCGGATCTTCAATACCAAGTTCTTCAATAAAATGTGGTTTCTGTGGTTTTGAAATTTCTAAAACTACTGTAACTGGGCAAAATAGTATTCAAATTCTATCTGATAAATTGACGCAGATTGACATTTCTGAAGCAGAAATTCAAAAGCAATCAAATGCCTGGACAAGACCATATGATCCATCTGCTGCAGCACAAAAAAAAGCTAGTGTGATTTCGACATTTAGTATGCCAAATGATAAAGAGAACATTGTTGAATTTTTTCTTTTTTGTGATAATAATGCTGATGCGTATTCAAATACGAGTCCATTCATGAACACAGCTGTTTTAGTAAATAAAATTTTGGGGCCAGCTTGGGCAGGAAAAGCACGATTAGGTTATAATAAGTTAAAAAGGTTTGAAAATGAAGATGAAGAAATAAGAGAGTTAATTGAAAAATACAAAAAAAAGTATCATCAAGATGCAGCAGATTTAAAAGCAGTTTCCATCAATACGAATCAGGGTAATGGAAAAGCTGTTTTAATGGGTTTAAATCAAACAGGTGTTATTTTATTCTTCGTCTTACTAGTTCTATGTTTTCCAACTTGTTGGTTGCCATTTATAATTCCATCATGCAAAGCATAGTTAAATCAATTTATCTCAGGCTATTAGCAACAGGAGCTGTTCTTGGGTTCGTATTCTATGTTTTTTGGAATATGCTTTTTTTACTAAAAGGGATTATTCCTCCTAGCATAATGTATAAACTAACTGGCATACCCTCACCAACTACAGGTATGTATAGGAGTTTTATTGGTATTATTCAAATGGACTATGGTGCCTACATCACTAATAATCCATTTGTTATTCCATTTATTATACTTCTATTATGCACTACTGTTATCTTAGCTACAAAACTTAAAAAAAAGCAACCCTTCCTAATCAGCAATAGTATGGGATTAAGCTACTTGATAATCTTAGCAATTTCAGAAATCTGGATGTTAATAAAATAAAACTATGGCATTAATTGAAGTTATAAAATACGAAGGAAACAATACCGAATTTGTTTGGAAATTTCCGTCAGTCGATTTAAAATTAGGAGCTCAACTAATTGTGAATCATTCCCAAAGCGCCTTTTTTGTTAAGAATGGAATTATTTGCGATGAGTTTCAAGAAGGTCGGTATACTTTAAAAAGCGCAAATATACCCATACTTAATAAAATTATTAACTTGCCATTTGGCGACAAATCACCTTTCGCGGCTGAAGTCTGGTATGTAAATATGGTTACTAAACTGGATAACAAGTGGGGGACAATAAAGCCAATTAATTTAGAAGACCCATTGTATGGTATTGTTGTTCCTGCAAGGGCGTTCGGCCAGTATGGATTTAAAATAGTCGAGCCAAAAAACTTTTTACATACAATTGTT
>JBBQCZ010000339.1:0-2360 GCA_038319215.1 Bacteroidales bacterium
ATTAAAAATAAATAAAAACAATATTACTATATCAACAACAAAAAAGGATAAAGAAAATCTTCGTGATTTTGATTGTGACATTCAATTAAACAATATTCCTTGGTTAGCACCTGAAGCTAGAGAATTCAGAAAGTTTTTTAAAAATAGAGATTATTTGCGTAATGAGAATGTTGGAAACAAAAAAAACGAAGAACATAATGTTGAAAATTTATTATTGTCAGAATTTTCAAAACCAAGTAGCATTGGTAAACAAATAACTGGAATTCAGCCTATAAAAATTGATAAAATTAGGTTTGGTATGCCAACACCAATTAGTGCAAGCAATCACAAAGTATTAAAATATTCCAACCATAATGGTGGTGGAATAGATATTTTTGCGAGAACAAGAAAAGGGTTTTCTACGTATTTAACCGTCATTGAGGTTAAAGACGAAAACAATGCCAAAGAACCGCCCATGGAGGCACTAAAACAGAGCATTCAATACGCTGTGTTTATCCGTGAACTTTTACGTTCAGCTTGTGGAAAAAATTGGTATAAAATATTTGGTTTTAAGGGTGCAATTCCCAAAAATCTAAAAATTCGTGCTATTTGTGCTATGCCTGATGATAATTTAGATAAATCTTTTGCAAAAAAGACCTATTTAATCGGAGAAGATAAAATCGAATGTCACTATATATATTTCAAATACGATGGAAAACAATTGACTGATTTTCAAACTTCTTTAATTGAGGAGAAAATCCAATCAATTATTGAATAACAGTTATGGAAAGTGATAGTTAAATAGGTTTTCGTTGAATTTGATGTTCAGATTTTTTCAATAAAGATTGATTGTAAGAACCATGAAATTTAAAATCCACCGTGGTACAAAAGAAATTGGCGGTTCATGTGTAGAAGTTTGGACTGAAAACACGCGAATACTGCTTGACTTCGGAATGCCCTTGGTCAATAGAGATAGAAGCGAGTTTGATTTTAGCAAATACAAGGACTTAACTCCTCAGGAATTAATTGAACGTGGGGTGTTACCTGATATAAAAGGTCTTTATAACGATACAGACAAATTGATGGATGGGGTGTTTATATCGCATCCGCACCAAGACCATTATGGACTAATCAATTTCATTGATAAAAAAGTAAATTATTTTCTGGGCAAAGCAACTCATAAAATAATTGAAGTTAGCAACTTGTTTACTCCGCAAGAAATAATCATTGAAAATCCTAACTATTTTGAAAAGGAAAAAACTTTTCAGATTGGCGACATTTCAATCACGCCTTATTGGGCTGACCACTCCGCTTTTGATGCGTACTCGTTTTTAGTTGAATCAGGTGGCAAAAGTCTTTTTTATTCGGGCGATTTCAGAAGTCATGGTCGAAAAGCAAATGCTTTTAAATGGTTCACCCACAATGCACCACAGAATGTCGACTATTTATTGTTGGAAGGTACCACCATTGGGAGAGACAGCAAACCATTCAAGACAGAAACTGAGATTGAGAATGAGCTTGTGGAGGTTTTTCTACAACCTGACATAATTAATCTGGTTTACACTTCCGGTCAAAATATCGATAGACTTGTTTCAATTTATAGGGCTTGTAAAAAAAACAATAAAATTCTGGTTGTTGATGTGTATATTGCTACAATTCTGAAAGAATTAGCTGAATTTGCTAAGATTCCCTTTCCTTCAAAAGAGTTTGAGAATTTAAAAGTAATGTTTCCATATTTTACAAGCAGAAGATTGAAAAATGAAGGTCACGAAAAAATTCTTTATCAATTCAAAAAGTACAAAATCACCAAAGAAGAAATAAGCAATCAGGCTGACAAAATTGTAATGATTGTAAGACCGTCTATGCAAAAGGATTTAGAGCACATAAATGAAATAGATGGCGGAAACTTGATTTATTCAATGTGGGAAGGGTATTTGCAAAAATCAGGCACAAAGAAATTTATGGACTATTTGACAAGTCGTAATTTTGCGATACAGCACATTCACACCAGTGGACATGCTGACACAGAAACATTAAAACAAATGGTTGAAGCAATAAAGCCAAAAAACATTGTTCCAATTCATACTTTTAGCGCTAGCGAGTATGCGAGTATTTTTACAACACCAATAGTTGAACTAAATGATGGAGATACCATTTCTATTCTCTAACTCAAAAAACTCAAAATAATGCCAATCAAAATTCTATACATTCACGGTTTTGGCAGCACGGGCAACAGCCAAACCGTTCAAGGCCTACAAAAAATACTCGGCAATGACGCAATTATTCTCGCGCCCCAGTTTTCAAACGATTTAAACACCGTAGCCCAAATTGAACAAAACATAGCTGAAGCGAAAAATTACATGCATGAATTTCGTCCCAAT
>JBBQCZ010000340.1:0-2356 GCA_038319215.1 Bacteroidales bacterium
CCTGGGCTCAAATGGAACACAAGTGGTATCCTACATTTATGATAGTTGGGGCAAATTAATCTCTACTTCGGGGAATTTGGCAACAACAGTAGGGGTTATTAATCCATACAGATACCGAGGGTATAGGTATGATGCCGAGACTGGACTATTCTATGTAGGTAGTCGGTATTATGATCCTGTAACTTCAAGATTCCTGAATGCTGACGCAACGCTTAATCCGTCCCTTGGTTTAACGGGTATGAACATGTTCGCTTATTGCGGAAATAATCCGGTAAATCGTGAAGACCCAAGTGGGCGTTTTTGGAAAAAAATCGGTGATTGGTTTGTTGGTACAGGAAAAGCAATAGGGAACTTTTTTAGCCCTAACACTAATACCATAAGTGGAAGTTTTCAAGAAGGACCCTTTATTGGATCGGGATCACTTACCGGTGGATACAGTGAGTTTATGCTTCGAGGACAAGGAGACCAGAAAGTAATCCCCAAAAGTGGAGAACCATCTGTTACAGTAGGAGCTTTTGCAAAAGTATCGGGCGGTAATGCAGGTGGAAAAGTAGGCATTGGCAACAAGGATGTTGCACTATCTGTAAAAGGTGTTGGTGATGTTCTAACCGCACAAGCTCAAGCAGGGCTAAAGTATCAGGATGGGCTTGGGTTAACGTTAAAAGCTAAAGCTGCAGTGGTTTCTGGAAGGGCGACTTTACACTTTCAATTATTCGGCTCGCAAATTGAATTTGGTGTAACTGGAGATGCTCTTTCAGCAGGTGCGGAAGCTACTATCGGAATATTTGATGGTGGATTTGAAGCAAAAGCAAATGCAAGCTTAGGCGTTGGCGGTGGATTTGTATTTAGGGTTCAGCCGGGTTGATTGGAGGTAAGAAAATGAAACATCAACATGTACAGAGAATATTTAGAAACCCATTTTATGTTATTTTTAAAAAGCATTATTGCATTGATTGCGGTGAGCTGATGAGTAAAATAGAAGTATCAAAGATAGTAAACTCTAATTCACCGGAGGCAAAAGATTTTGATTTTCACACTGTAGACAACTATATGATAGGTGATGTCAAGTTCATTTGGACGGAATTTCAGTGCCCTAAATGCAAAAAACAATTCACTATCGATGAAATGAAACGGATAGAAAAAGGGTTATCAAATCATGAAAAATAGGAAATTCCTTTGCTTAATAATGGCATTGTCTTTGTTTCTTATGTTTACACAAATAACTGCTTGTACCGGACAAATAAATAATTTTGGAGAGGACACAAAAATGAAAAATAAAATACCAGTCCATTATGTGTATAATATAAATCCATTTTATGTCCACTGGAAAAAGCATTTTTGTCCTGAGTGTGGAACACGGTTGAAAATGGCATATGATAGCGTCATTGTAAACTCTAATTCGCCCCAAGCAAAAGATTATGATTTTTCTATTGCGGCTGGAGACTCTAAATTGACTGGTGATGTAGAGTTCCGAACAAGTTTTTTTCAATGCCCAAAATGCAATTTAAGAATTCCTTTTGATGAGATAAAAAAAATTGAAAAATCTCAAAAATAAAATGAAAAATTAAAAGATCAGGAACAACAAAAAACAGAATTGTCGGTAAAAACAAACTGCGTCATCTTCGGGTGGCGTGGTTTGTTTTTGCGTTGGGTTTTAGGGTCACCTTAACAATTTTTGGGGATGATATCATTTCCCAATGCTTGCTAAGACAATATTTTCGCTTTTATTTTTTTGAAAGAAGAAAACCATATTCAAATTTTAAAAACTCACCAGACGAAGAAAAAACAAAAACAGGAGGTGAAAATGGACGTTAATGTCTTAGCAAGCATTGGGTAATGTTCCCCATTACCCGAATATGTCAGGGCAAGGCCCTAAAACCCATTTTCTTCTCGGTGGGTAAATTAAAAATAGTAGACAAAACCACCTCTAAAAGTGCATTAAGTGAAGGTACTAATTTAGCAGTGAGATTAAGCATTTTATAAAAGATGAAATTAAATCTTACTTGAAAAATTAGTATTCATTCGCAGTGATTTAAAAAATTAGAGGAGGCATATATTAAGAATGAAAAGACCCAAAAAAAGATTTTTCAACCAAACCCAAAAAACAAAATTCATAGTTAAAGAAAGTTATACTGGCACAAAAAGTTTGCAAAATATTTTTGCCGATATAATCGCGTAAATTCGCAAAGTAAATTCCACAGTATAACCCATTGAAGAATTTAACATGAGAAACGGCTTAAAACAACAGAGAATTTACTATGAGAAATTGATAAAATATTATTTAAAAGCAGTAAATAAAGGATTTTGTCAATTATGAACAACAAAAAAGCAGCATAGTAAACAAGCCAAAAAACAG
>JBBQCZ010000341.1:0-2355 GCA_038319215.1 Bacteroidales bacterium
CATAGTAGAAAACTTAATAATATTAAATATCCTATTTTGAAAGCCTACCCGCATTTGCAAATAGAATATTTCACCTTTATTTAAGACAAAAAGTAAAACAATAATGCAGCAAATAAGAGGTGAAAAAAGAATAATGAATAATAATGAGAAAGTTACATCGAAGATTCTTTTTGTGATTTTGTAAATTCCTGAATTAAGCATTTTTTTAGATATGACTCGAATCCGATTAATCTAACAATAACTGTTAGAGTGAATAAATTTTGCGCAAAACAATATTTGCATTAACAACTTTGTAACTAAATTCAGAAATATATCTGTTAATCTCGTCATAATTATTTATTGAGATAACAGTTTTTACTTTTCTAATATCTAAATCGTTAAATTCTGTTGTTTCCAGGTAATTTATGATTTTACCATAGTCAAACAGTGCGTCAGATTTTACAGTTCCAGAGAGTAACATTTTTGCAGTATGATTTGTATTAACGCTAAAACTTCTAAAACCGTGAAATGACTTATTTACCTTATCTACCAGTAGAAAAATGAATTCATTTTTATTGGCAAATGATTGCTCTAAAAAAAACTTAATACGTTGCAATGCAAGTTTATTGCTGATTTTTGGGTCTATTGAAAACCGATCATCGAAAATGATGTTATTGCAAAGTTCTAATAGTTCTTTAAGTTGATTTGCTTCTGAAACCCTTACTAATTCGAAAGGATATAAGTTGTAATAATTTGGAGTGATTTCTTTTTCAACAGATAATCTGCATTGAATGAATTCGTATTGCAAATTTATTAAGTAATTGAAAATTTGGAGTTCTGACGATGTAAAGAAAGCAGTTACAATCCTGGGGTTATATTTTATTTTAATCTCATTGTCAATTGAACTAATTTTTTCAAATGAAACAGCTTTATTATTTATGATCCAATCAATTACATTCCCTTTGAAAATTTTTGAAGTAGATTGATCAACGCGAACATTTTTCATCATTTGGCAAATTTTTATTCAATAAACTTTCAACGCAAGTAATGGTTTAAAAATCTAATACAAATTCGAAATATTCGGAAGATGACGAAAAGATTTTAAAATCTTAGAAGTAAAGCAGGATTCCCTGAATAGGTGCCTTCTTTTCTTAAATTTCTGGTAACAATTGCACCTGCACCTACAAAGATGTTATCAGAAATTTTAATTTTAGGAATTACAGTTGAATTTGAGCCCATAAAAACGCTTTCACCAATTATGGTATGACCCCCAAGATCAACATTTGTCATTATTGAAGAATAGGGGCCGATTATGCAGTCATGACCAATCTGACTACCAATATTAACCGCCACGTAGTCATTTAAAATTACATTGGTTGAAATTATTGCATTTGGACATACAACAACCCCGCCTCCTATTTTTGTGAATTTAGCAATGATTGCTTTTGGTGAGATGTATGAAATAATTTCAACTTTTTTACAAATCACTTCAGTTATCCTTTTTTTTATTTTGGGACTTGCAACACACATGATGGCAGCATCATCAGGCAAATAATCAAATGACTCAGGAACTCCAATTACTTTGTAGTCGCTTGGGTAATTGGCCAGTGCATCAAGATTTCTATCCAGAAACCCGATGATATTCCATGAATCAAGAAAATCTTTGTCAAAGCTAAGCCAGGATTCAATCTCCCGACCTAATTCACCAGCGCCTATTAAGTAAAGGTTTCTTTTTTTTAAAGGTTTCATTTCCATTAAAATTTAAGAATATTTCCACCCCAGGAATATCCTACCCCGAAACCTGCGATCAGAACTTTATCTCCTGTTTTGATACTATTGTCGGTAATTGCCTCTTTTAATGCAATGGGTATGGTAGATGAAACTGTATTTCCAAATCGGGATAAGCAATAGTAAAATTTTTCTTCCTCGATCTTAATTTTTTTACGCAGGAAACCCAACATATACTTATTTGCCTGATGGAATACAAAAAGGTCAATATCAGATTTCACAACCCCATTCTTAATAAGAGTATCAGCAACTAATAGAGGAACATTCTCTTGTGTAAAAGAAAATATCTCGGACCCATTCATGTACAAATTGTCTGATGAACAGATTGCACCACTTTCGTCCAATGCGATATCCTCCATTGCTTTTTGATTTCTCATACCACCAGTCTTTACAATCAGGTTTTCGGCTCCACTTCCGTCTGTCCCCAAACTGAATTCACCGATCTCAGCAAATCCATCAGTAGAGACCAAAGTTGCCGTTGCCGCATCTCCAAAAATTGTTCTGTTTCCTTTGTCTTTGGGATGAATATGTTTTGAATAGGTTTCAGAGGTAAGCAATAACACGTTTTTTGCTACGCCGCTTAAAACC
>JBBQCZ010000342.1:0-2350 GCA_038319215.1 Bacteroidales bacterium
CAATTTGAGTCTCTTTATGATATTATTTCATATTACGAACAATTTCACTCCTTTCTGAAAATTAGGAATGTCGGTCGTAAAACTTGTGAAGAATTAGAAAGCATATGTAAGGAAATTATTCCTCAGATTATAATTCTCGAAAGTCCAACAGCGGCCAAAGCATTAATAGAAGACCAAGATCAGGACTCATTTAAGGGTATTCAAAAGGAATTAATACAAAAAAAGTATTCTGAGTTACTTAACTATTGCACAGCTAGAACTTATAATGGATTAAGCAATATTTCCGCTGATCAATTCATCAATTCTTATTTAAATTGTCATACTAAAGAGTTTTTTAAAATTAAAAATATTGGGAGAAAATCGGTAGATGAAATAATTGATTTCAGAGCTAAATTTAAATCCTTCATTGAAGAAATAAATTATTCTAAAGACTCTCCTCTGCAAATAGTTCGCCAGGAAGCAAAAAACATATATGGCAATATTGTTGACAATGATTTTGTTTGTGATTTTTTTGATAAATCCAGTCACTTCCCAATGTTTTGGATTTTAGAGCAATATATTAAAGATGATAGAACAAGAGGATTAAGTATTTTAATAGACTCATATGCTATTTTTAATAATCACCAAACACTCACTTTAGAAAAAATCGCCCTGAAGCACAATTTGACTCGTGAACGTGTACGTCAAATTCGTAATGGAATATTTATTAAAACCTTTGAGATTACAGATGAACCAACATTACATAAAAACAACAGCTGTTTCAGCTATAGTCAATTGCTGCAAAACAAAAATGATTGGGCATATCTATTAGATCTTTTCAATGAGCTTGATATTGTCTATCATGAATCATTTGAAATTCAAAACCGCTTGTCTGAAGAAAAATGTAATTTCTCAGGTGAATTTGTTTTACAAATCATTGCATACATTTTCAGAGACAAGTTTACCCTGTTGGGAGGCATTGATATATCTAACAGGGGTAGAGTTTGGGACAAAACTTTTCTTGTCAAAAAAGAATATTCTGACATTTTCGATTTTGGTAGATTTAGAGAAGAATTTTGCAGTCTCATACAGGATAATGAAGTCGATTATTTATTTGATATTGAACAGTATATTGCAAATTCTCAATGTTGGATAAAATATGATTTTAATAAAACAAATAGCATAGTTTGCATATTAAGAGACAACCTTCTTTACGAATTTCATTTATAATCCGATGATTTAGAAGGGCACATAAGAATACCTGTAAATAAAGAAAGAAAGCCCATAGATGTGATATATGAAATATTACTGCAAAGCGGAAGACCTATGCATTTGGGTCAGATTTTTGGTGAATTTAAAAAGATATTGCCGGAACATAAATATATTGAAGAATCACAATTACGACCTTATTTACAAAGACACGCGGCAATTACATTCATAAACCGCAAAAGTGTTTATACGCTCAAGGAGTGGCAACATATACGAACAGGGACTATTCGTGATGCTATCATTGAATTTCTAACTGAAAAGGAAATGCCACAATCTGTTGATGATGTTACAAAATATGTAATACAATTTTTTTCTACAAATCAAAAAAGTGTTCATAGTACAATGTCTTCGGGTAAAAACTTTCTTCAATATAAAAACGGCCTATTCGGACTGAAAAGAAAAAAATATCCATTACAATTTGAGGTAGAACAGCAAGAAGAACTAAGAAAATCATTTGAACAGCGACTGCGTGAATTAGAAATTTTCATTGTGGAAGAAGGACATTTCCCTTTTACTTCCAATGTAGATAGCAAAGAAGCATCACTTAGCCGATGGTGGTATAGAATTATCAATAACAAACAACAAATTACTGAGTCTCAAAAAACTGAAATAGACAGAATTAAAGTTCAGTATGCTGAATACGACACAGATAAGTCAACATATTTATGGTATATTAATTACAATAAACTTAAATGTTTCTTACTTGAAAATCGCCGAATACCATCCGCCCGTAACGATGAAAAATTTCTTAATAACTGGCTAAGAGAAGCAAATGAAGATTTTCAAAACTTCAAGTTAACTGAAGAACAACGACAAAAGTATATTGCTCTAGCAAAATTAATTTGATATGCTGAAAGATAAAGATTTCAAATATAGATATTCCACAGGGAGAAAGGATTTGCCTTTCGACTTTTTTGAATTGGTACTGTCCAATAGCATAAAATTTGACATGGGATTAGGTTATTTCAGTAGTGCATCGTTCAATATCCTATCTGTTGGCATTGCTCATTTTATTAGTAATGGGGGTAACATGCGTTTATATATAAATCAATATCTTACAGAAGATGACTATAAACTTTTGCAAACTAAAGAAATAGTTGAT
>JBBQCZ010000343.1:0-2337 GCA_038319215.1 Bacteroidales bacterium
TCGGGATAACTTATATTTTGACTTTGGACTAAAATATAAATACAATTGGTATTACTTGCCCATTTGCTCATGTAGCCCAATTTGGGCTGTTCAAAACGGCCTACAAATTCACCAACGCTTGAAACAAAATTGGTGTCGATGCACTCCAGTAGGTATTTCTTTTAATTCCTAATAAAACGCGGATCATGAAGTGGAATAAATTCGGTGGGTTCCTGAAAGGTGGAGCGGATAAAGTTGATGAGCGTTATATTTTTAGAACTCATGTTATTTGTAGGATTATAAATGAATCATTAAATTTATAGTTAACCTTATCAAAATTACACCTTAAAAAATGTGGTCTTATTTGTTTTTGTATCATGTTTAATTTGATAACCTTCATCTAAATATTGTAATAGAGGTAAATCGCTTTCTGAGTCTCCAAGTCCAATTGTCTTCGTATAATTTTTATTCAATAAAAAATCGGTCAAAGCATTTATCTTGTTTTTGCCATAAGGGATTTGACCTGATATTAAACCAGTATAATTTCCTTCTGATGTTGCTAAATTTACTGAAATACAAGTTTTAATTTTCAAGAGTTCTGCAATGCATTCTGCAATAAAGTCATAGTTTGCTGACAAGATAATTTTAGTGGTATTTTCTTGTTCGTTGATGTACTTTATTATTTCAGGATTTAAATCTTGCTGAAATGATTCGGTATAAACAAATTTCCGTGCACAATCTCTTAAATAATCAACACCTAGATTTCTAATTATTAAGAGAGAATAATAAATTTTGAATTTAATGTTGCTGATTAAGTGAAACTTAAGTAGTATTAAAAGTGGGAAAAACAACAAAAACTTTAACTTTTTTTCTTTTCGTAGCATAAAGTATGTAAATCTAACAAGGTTGTCAGATTTTGTAACAGTCCCATCTAAATCAAGAATAAGTAAATTCATTCTTTTAGATATCATCAATGTTTAATGAAGAGTTTTTTGTAGGATTCAATTGGAATGAATGCATAAATTTCTCCAGATAATAACCCATTTCACCCAAAATAATAAAAGGATCACTTAGACTGAAATCATCAAAATAATCAGCATTTGGTGAAAGATGATGAAAATTGATTTTCTTATCATGAATAAGATTATCTAAAAAGCCAAGTGCACCGCCTAAAAGCCATTTTACCTTGACCCCTTCTTTATAATCAAATGTTGGTTTTATATCACCTTCTTTTAAAATTCGATAATAGAGGTAGGGAAAATCCATTCCTGAATAATAGGGAAGGGCTAAAGAGCCCCAAAATCTGGGATTAATTTCAATGAACCACCCTTTTCTCTTTTTCTCATCGTATTTATATTCCACCATTGCAACTCCATTCCAATCAAGATTATCTAATATTATTTTAGAATACTCCTCAAGTAATGGATTATGCGTACCAATTCTAACCGTACTGGTACCACCAGTCGATAATTTTTCTTCCAAACGTTTATGCGTAAATGATGCTCTCAACTTTCCTTTATTATAGAGCATTGAAATCCCAAAACCATCGCCGGTTACGTATTCCTGAAGAATAAAATTACCAATCTTGTTGAAATGCGATTCAAGTTGTTCGGATTCATAAATGTAGAAAACTCCTTTTGAACTGTTCGAATTTTCATATTTTAATACGATTGGTTTTTCATTTTCATTAAAGAAACTTCTACAACTAGCTTCCGAAAAAGGTTTAAAAGTCAGAGGAAGTGGAATGCCAAGTTTTGTGGCTAAATTAGTAGAAAGGTCTTTTTTGTGGGCAGTTTTCAATGCTTCAAAATTTGGAACCAATGTATTAATGCCATTTAATTTATTCTGATATCTAGAAATGATGAATATCTCTTCATGGGTTGGCATAAGATTAGTGATTTTATTATTATTTAAGAAACTAATGAGTGTTTCTAAAAAAAAATCTTTGGGATCATAAAAACTTGGATAACGAAAACATTTATTACCCAAAAGCGAAAATTTATTCATGTTTATAACGGATGTATCACCAGTAAAGACTTTAATGCCTTTATTCGAAAGACTTTTGTTTATTGTATAGGCCATCCTGTTCCATGAATAAGTAACTGCTATTTTATCTACCATATAAGTTATAATATAGTTTTGTTCTAATCATATTAAAAATCAGTATTTATAGTTAATTGTGTTTGAAAAACATATACTTCCCAAATCTGTATTTATATCGGTTGCAGCAAGAACAGGTAATTTATATTCAAGGTACGATAGCAAACGCGAAGGGAAGTTGGGTATGGTAAATCTCCGGTCTAAAAAAATCAATCCAACATCACAAGCTTGAATCAATTGATCGTACTCATTTTTAGG
>JBBQCZ010000344.1:0-2330 GCA_038319215.1 Bacteroidales bacterium
CGTTATAGGCAAGGCTGATTGAATAAACAAGCGACATTGATGAATACCATAGAAACTATAAAAGAAGATTGGCAGAACATTGCAAAACGACTGAACGGAAAACTTTACTTTAATGAATTTGATAAAGCAAATTTTCACAGAGGAATAATAACTGCAAGAATAAGCTATAATTTCAACGAAACGAATGTTGAGATACATCAAGCCATCTTTGATGGTGGAAAAGGGAAAATTGAATCTAATCTGATTGAAATTAGCACAATTCTTCCTGACAACAGATTGACATTAAATTTATGGAGACTTGACTTCTTAGAAAGAATATTCAATCGAAGAAGAATGAAAACTGGTCTAGCGGACTTTGATAAAGTCATCGGGTTTGAATGTTCCAATGAAAACGTTGCTTACGAAATATTTAATGTTTGGGAAATTAGAAAAGAGTTTATTTTTAGTGAAAACCTTATTTTAAATACAATAGACGAAAAGAACGGTCGAATTATTAGAATGAAAAACCTTATCGCTCCTTGGGAAACAGAAGAAATTGAAAAATTCGTAGAACTATTTAACAAGATAATAGAGCAATTACAGAAGAAGAATATTTTAAAGCCCAGCCTATAACAGCTGCTAAAATACATTGGGGCAGATGGTTAGATAAGTTATATTTTTGTATATTGCAATAATTTTAACGAGGGACAAGATTACTGCTTCGAACTCCCCAACGCATTTTAAGCAGCAAACGTTACCTGCAAGGTTGAAAAGACGATTTAAACTACGAAACATTAAATAAATAATTAAATGAAATTTGGAAATATATTAGTTATTGTACTTTTCTTTTTGACAAGTTGTGCTACACAAAGAACAAGTACTATTGTAGGCTGTGATTATGATAAAAATAAAAACCAAACGGATTATTTAGTTTTTCCATATGGTTCTGTTTCTATTCCAGGAGAATGGAAAAAAACATCATATAATCAAACAGCCAAACAACAATTCTTTAAAAATTCAGATAGTATAACATTAGCAATTGCATTTGGACCTTGTGATAAATACGAGTTTAATGTAACTAATCCCAAGAAAGGTTTTGAATTTGTTAAAGCATTCTATGAATGGGACTCTGATTTTTTTGTAAAAAACTATCGTTTGACTCAAGAATTAGTTGAATCAAACGAAAATGATAATTTTATAATATGGAGAGCATTTGGAGAAAACAATAATATATATTGGGACACTTATTTTCTGTTTGGAGAAAAAAATGGTTTTGCAAATAATTTTTCTATTATGACAACTGACAAGTGGACAAAAGAAGATAAAGTGACCTTTTTAAAGAAAATATATTTAAAGGAGAAAACAGAATAAAAACCCAGCAGGTAACACGCGGTATAAAAAATTGCCGGCGCAGTAGGTTATTCAAGGGTTGTAGCCAGCTCCAACTTTTGTGTAACTGGATAGGAAATCGCCCGCAATCGGCAACTTTTCATACCGCCATCCGTTGTGTGTAATACAATGAACACTCAAGGAGATAGACAGATAGTAGGAAAATCAAGTAAATAAAAAGAGATGAAAAGACTATTTTCCAAGTTAATAATAATTACAATATTGATTAGTGGTTGCACCTCAAAGAGCGGTGTTAAGAAAACTGAGATAAATAATTTAAGAGTTTCAAAGAACTATTTAATTCATGAATTGATAAAAGAAGTAGGATTTATATCACTCCCATACAAAGCCGTTTTTAATGCTTCGACAGAAAAAACCTATCGAATTCAATGTTGGGGTAAAGACTCAATTCTTTGTAAAGATTTTAGAGGAACAGACAGTTACGTTGTTGGTACATTACCTGATACGTCTGACTTTTACTCATTTATTTTTATCACTATATCTGCGATTGCTAAGCCGAATTTAGTGACCTTTGACAAAAAAGGAAATAGAATATCTTTTAAACCACTTACCGAAGAGAATAGTGTCATATATGTAGGAGAAGTTCTCGAATGCGAAGAGTATGCAATAATAGATAAAGACTTAAAAATATTCTCATATTTCAAATCGAGAGTAGTAAATGAAACACCTACCGTTGATGTTTATGATACAGTTTGTACTCGTTATGAAAAAAAAGGACAAGTTAAGCCGAATGGAGAAATTGAATTTGATGAAAAAATAATAATTGACTGTAAATAATGTACTACACACAACAGCTGCTAAATTCCAAAAGGGCATATGCGCAGATAAGCAATTAATTGCTATCTTCGTTCCTGTTTAACGGGGGATAAGTTTGCTGCTCCTTACTCCCTTTCGTAATTTAAGCAGCAAACGTTATGGGCTAGTTTATAAAACGACACGAC
>JBBQCZ010000345.1:0-2320 GCA_038319215.1 Bacteroidales bacterium
AATGATATGGTTAGTTCATATTTATTAAAAGATATTTTAGTTTATGAAAAGATTAAAAACTCTCAAACAATTTTTAATCTTTTACGATTAATAGCATTTCAAGTAGGCGGAGAAGTGTCGTTGCAAGAACTAGGAAAACAGCTTGGAATAAGTAAGAATACAGTTGAAAAATATCTCAATTTATTGACTAAAGTTTTTATTCTTCATAAAGTAGAAGGTTTTAGTCGTAATTTAAGAAAAGAAATTACCAAAAATTCAAGATGGTATTTCTTAGATAATGGCATAAGAAATGCAATAATTGCAAATTTCAATCCAATCGAAGCCCGAAATGACATAGGACAACTTTGGGAAAATTATATGATTAGTGAAAGGCTTAAATATCAAGAATACAAAAGGATATCATCTAATAATTATTTTTGGAGAACTTATGAACAACAAGAGATAGATTGGGTTGAAGAAAGAGGAGGTTCGTTGTATGGATATGAATTTAAATGGAAAGAAGGTAAAGTGAAAATTCCTACACAATGGCAGAATGCATATCCAAATGCTTCATTTGAAGTAATAAACAATTCTAATTTTGAAAATTGGTTGAGATAAAAACTAATAACAAAATCAATCAGTTGGGAAAAGTAAGTTTATTTGATTTAAATGGAAGGCTCATTATAAGCAAGAAGTTTGAAAATGAAATCCAACTTGATATAAGAAATATTATTTCGGGTGTATATTTTTCTAAAATTGAAATTAATGATCAAATAATAACGAAAATGATTCTAATAAACTAAGCGGATTACCCACACGAATTAAACCTATTGGGCATAATGTAATAATTTGATAGAACTCTAACTATTCAATATTTTTAGGTTAAACAGGACAGTGCAAGGCATTGTCCTAAAGCATGTTTCGTAATGCCGATACGCAAAAAACAAGTTTAAATATTAAATAAGATTTATTTTGTTGTAATTAAAACAATGTCTTATTTTTGAATAAAATAGTTTGCAATAAATGTGTAGTAGACTACGCTGAGAGAGGGTTTGCAAAATAGTAAATATAACTTTAGGCAAAAATTTATAAAGAAAAATGATAAATTCATAATTGCAACGAAACTTTAACCTCGAGTAGTTCAACCCGAATCACGTTATTAGCATATTTAATGCCGACGAGCAATATATTTTACACCAACAAATCTTTTGGACTATTTTGAAATATCTAATGGTATAATTTTACTTAAATACAAACTTTACTTTTCTGTTTTTGGCTCGCGAATCTGTAAAATCTTTATCCGAAGATTTAACTTTACCTTCTCCTATTGCAATTATTCTGGAAGCATCAATGCCTTTGAAAATTAGATATTCGGCTACAGAATATGCTCTTTTTTCTGATAATATTTTATTGAATTCATCGCTGCCAACATCATCCGTAAAACCATGAATTTCTAATTGATATTTTGTGAATTTTAAAACGTCTACAATACTATCAAGCAGAGTAGAGGAACCTTTGGGAAGTTCATATGAATTTGTGGAAAAACGGATGTCGGAGAAAAGTTCTATGGTGTTAGTTTCTGGCAAAAAAGTGATGTCGGTTTCTTTAAAGTATTTGCCGATATTGTTAGGATCTGGAATTGCGATATTTCCGTTGCTGATAAATGAATTGGCTTCTAATAAAACCCATGAATCATACACGGCATCTCCAATGTCGGAAATGGCAATTTTAAAATGATAGGTTTTAAAGGGTGTCACACCATAACTTGCGGATAATTTGGTTGTCATTCCATCAAACGGGAAAACATAAGCAATTTCGCCTCCCGGTAAATCGTTTTTCCATTTCTGAATATTATGAATATCCCAGGTTCCATTTTGTATGTAGTATTGTGAATTATTAGAACTATTAACAAGATCAACAGACACGGGATCGTCAGTTTCTGGAATCAGAGCAATGTTTTTCATTTCACCGGTTTCTATGTCTTTAATAAAAAAGGCAAATACATCATTTACTCCTTTGTTAACGTATTCCGGATATTCTTCTGAAGCAAATATATAATTAAAGCTTATTTTGTCGGTAAAAGGGGTAAAATCAAATTCCAGAACAGCGGCATCAAAAGATTTGCCGTTGGCAATGGCTTCTAAATCTTTGTCGCCCGATGTCGTGTTTTCCCTTCCCGAATTTCCGGCTTCGTTTGGAAAAATAGCTTCGGTAACATCGCCCGTACTTAAAATAATGCCTTTTTTAATGAGTTTATTGTACTTAAGATCACAGACAAAAGATGCAATGGATTGTTTAGCTCCTTTAAATTTTATGTTTTCAATTTCGACTGTTTTGCCTG
>JBBQCZ010000346.1:0-2291 GCA_038319215.1 Bacteroidales bacterium
CCCTTAACCGTCTCCACTGGAAATCGTCGCTTGTTTTTTTCTAGTTTATCCAGCATGACCTTCTCAATATCCAAGCCTATCGCCTCTGCCATTAAAAAAGAATAAATAAGCACATCTGCCAGTTCATCTTTCAGCTCATCAAGGTCATAGTCATCTCCCCACTGAAAATGCTCAAGGAGCTCAGCAGCTTCAATTGAAATAGATTTCGCCAAATTTTCTGGTGTGTGAAACTGCTTCCAATCCCTTGCATTTCTAAATTCTAAGATGCTTTTAAGTAAATGATCGATTCTGTCCATAAATTACCTTCTCATATCCATTATTTTGATATCAGTTTATCATACCTACAGAACAAATTACAGGATGATGCACATAAAATTGGGAGGGTGCATTTTAAAGCAATATAAACAATAACTTTCAAAGCATCCATTTGTAACAAAATAATTAGAGATAACATGGCTGTTGTTATCTTCAAATGCTTTGTCACTTAAATTACATCTTTTTTGTACTTTGACAAAAATATAATTCCTAAAAGCCTTTAAAAATAAGGTTCTCAGAAATTATTTAACCATTTTGCTTCTTCTCTTGCAATTATGTTATTTCAAAATTATAACATATCATAAAATGACTTTTCACTTATAATGATTAGATCTTGTCCATTCAAAATAAAGTCTTCAGCTTTTTTCTGTTTACTTGATTTTCCATCTTTTATTGTAGAACAATAATCATTGTTTCCAAGCACAAGAACATTTGTCTTTTTAGTCACTGAATCAGAAGGAAGTCCACCAAGATTAATTACAATCTGAAGTGCATCTTTTCTTTGGAATTTTTCTAACACACCAGTAAAACAAACTGATCTTCCATATATGGGATGACTATCGTCAAATTCATCAGATTCGGCTTTGAAATCTTTAATATCATAACTCTTACCATGTGACGTTTTATTAAATTCAGATAGATCAATACTGTTTACGCTGCAATGGCTCTTCATATACTCATAAACTTGATGTGTTGCTTCGCAATCTGCCTTTGATCTATGCCTAACTTGTTGATCTATGCCGAATTCCTCTGTTAAATCAACTAATCTATGTCTTATATTCTTGAATAACCTTCTGCTTAATCTCATAGTATCTATAAAATCATTCGTAAATGGTTCTTTGAGACAAAGCATACAATTGTCATATAAGAAATTAATATCAAAGTTTGCATTATGTGCAACAATTATTGAATCACCTAAAAACTTCATTAGATCAGGAAGCACTTGTTCAATTTTAGGTGCATTCTTAACCATTTCATTTGTGATCCCTGTTAATTGGGTTATGTATTGATCAATTTTATTTGCAGGTTTCACTAATGTGCAAAACTCTGATACTTTTTCACCATTTGAATATTTAATTGCTGCCATTTCAATGATTTCATCATATGTTGGATCAAATCCAGTTGTTTCAAAATCTAATACAATATACTCATTAATCAAATCTAGCCGACTTATCCCCTTATCTCCTCTAGCTGTCCTTGGTATTCCAGTAATAGAAACACCATTTTTTGAATCAAACGATATACTTATCCCTATTGCCATATAACTTACCCCCTCAAATTGTCATATTAGAATAATTATATCATATTTTTTTTTTATATAGCACGTTTCATAAGAGAACTTACCAGTTGTTTCAAAAGATGAACCCTTTCTCATCTCTGAAAGACTTGAATATGAAAAAGTTGACACCAACCTTCAAATATATTCGCATTTAAAACTAAACAAATGGCGAATTTTATGAAAAGCTGCAAATAATGCATAAAAAAAAATCAGTGAAAACAAACGAAACGAATGAATACAGCGAATAATAATAATGTGTATCAGAAAAAAAACAAAAACCCTGAAGACCTATAAATAACAAGGTTTTCAGGGTTTGTTCAACGCTGTCGAGTGTAAGGAACTTTTCTGATGGAAACTCCGTTTGAATTTCGTCACCGTTCATTTCACTTGCATACAGCCAGTGCTAAAAAATTACCGCTATTCAGGTGACTATCACGCATGTGTCCTTCTGCTTTAAGACCTTGATTTTATTCACTTGTGTATTTTCAAAAGCTGTTTCAAGATCATCATAGGCATACATAAAATCAACAAGGCGTTTTCCAAATATCCCTAGTTTTATAAGTGTGTATTTGGATCTTGGTAGATGTTCTTCTCTGCTAATTGAGATAAGCTTCTCATTTCATGTTTTGATGAATCGTTTTAGTTATTCTTTATTATCATTCCAATACAATTATCTTTCAATTTCATATTTTTCTTT
>JBBQCZ010000347.1:0-2259 GCA_038319215.1 Bacteroidales bacterium
TACACCATTTAGCATTTCAAGGATTAATTCTGATGCATCTTCTAAAGCCATTGATTGTGACCAAAATCTCCTTTGATTGGGGCGAATAATATATATGTCATTGCCTTTCGAATAGTTTAATTTTTTTCTAAAATAGATATTGCTTGATTTGAATTTGTCATCCCATAAATGTTGGTCTATTTTTTTCAGTTCGTCATCAATAAATTCAATAGATTTTTCGTTTTCCTTTTGTTCTTTTGAGAAAGAAAGTTTAATTAACATCAAAGGAGAATTTCGATTGATGTTTTCAAAAATTGTAGCATTTGCAAACAAATCCTGACCGTCAAGAAAATCGTTGAGTTCCGTACTGATTGTCTTTCCGTATTCTGTTGTTTGCTTTTCTAAAACTGGATATAATGCTTTGGATTTTTCTTTCTTATGAAATAAATCGACAGAATAAGTAATGAAATCATCTATTGACTGCCTATCTGCTGAATCAATATTGTAAAGATTGAGTATTAAATCGTTGATTTTATTTTCAATGTCATTGTAATCTATTTTTAAAATAGATTTTTTAATCTTGCTTTCTATCTCTTTATGTAGAACAGTTAATTTTTCAAATGTGCTTTCATTACTAACAATGGGAAATTTATATATCTCATTCGGTTTAATTCTTTCCCTTTCGACACCCCACGAATTGGAGATTAGCAGTAAAAAATATGTAGTCAATCTAGAATTTAAAAGACTTGATAAAAAACGTAATTTATCTTTATCCTCTGATTGAAAACCTAAAACAGTACTGTTATACGCAACAGCATTTTCAATAAAACTGAAACAAAGTTGATTGTTCTTAAAACCTTCTTTGGTAAGAAGAAGAGGTCCAGAAAACAAGTCTTTTCCAGTTATTCTTCGAAAAGCATTTATAGGAGGCAAATCATTAATACTATCCGCTGAGTAATAGCTTAAATAAGTATCGATGGTTTCACTATTTTTCAACAAAGAATTAATATTTGAAAAACTACTTTCATCAGTATAGAAGCGTTCAATTTTTTCTGGTCTAATGAAATTCATTGCTGAAATATCATTATCTATAATTGGTTTTTCTGTTGATTTATTTAGAGGTTGTAATCCTACACTATATTTAATTCTATTTTTACCTAAATAAGTGCCTACATTATTTTCTTGAACTAATAATCTCTTAATCAATTCCCAATCCTTCATACCGCCCCACATTGCAACTTTCCAAATTTTCGTGTCAGGCTTTTGACATTCTTCTCTTGGCAGATACTTTAAATCTGTAAAATCAATACTCAATCCATCAATTACATTGGTTTTGATAAAAGTTTTTGGAGCGTAATAAGCAATTTTATCAGAAGGCTTATCAGGTTGTTCCTTTTGATAATACACAATGCTAATCGGCCCTGTAGCATCACCAAATAATTTTCCTCCAAAATTCTTTTTTGCATTGCGAAGAATAGAAAAATTAAAAACCTTTTCAACATAACATTTATTAAACAACCATTTCCTAAAATTCTGATAAGTACCGCCTGTATTGGTTAAAACTTTGGTGTTGAATATCAAAGCTATTTCACCATTTGGGGCAAACTTTGTTGCTTTATGTAGAAACGGTAAAACCATTTCTTTGGCAAAATTTTCTTTGTTACAATAGTTTTGAATTGATGGTAATAGATCTTTTGTACCAAATGGCGGATTGCCGACTACCAAATCAAATTCAATCTCTTCAATCTCTTTGTTTTGCTCTATTGTATCTCTACAAAACAGATTTTTACCCTGTTCTTTTAATGATTTATCATTTGGATTATTGATGAGATTTGGCAAACGATGTTTTTTCTTTTGCCATAAGTTTTTGGGGTCTAATTTATCGACCAACGCCAAATACAAACTAAATGCCGCTACTTTTATCGCTTGTGGATGAAGTTCAATTCCGAATATATTTTCTTCTAATAATTTAACAAGCGTTGCATAATCAGTAAGTTTTTCAATATTATTAGCATTCTCGTATCTTTTTACCAATCGCTTAAAACTTTCTACCAAAAAAATACCTGAACCACAACTTGGGTCCAAAACTTTGACATTGTAGTCTTTTTCTCGCTTGTTGATAGGTAGTTTTTCATTCAGAATAAACTCCACTAATGCAGGAGGAGTATAATATGTCCCTGTTCTTTTCTTTAAGTCAGGGTCAGTTTTGAATAAGAAGTTTTCGTAAATTTCACTCAGCAACTCAATTTGTATGATACTGAAATCAAATAATCTCCAATC
>JBBQCZ010000348.1:0-2242 GCA_038319215.1 Bacteroidales bacterium
TAATAAAAAAGCAAAGGACAATGATCCAATTAAAACTAATAATGCAATGGTAAATAGCATTATCTTTAGAGATTTCAATATTTTATTCTGAACTTGAGCCATTAATTTAACTTCGAAAAGAACCAATAAAGATACAAAAAATCAAACATGTGTACAATACTGGCTTTAGAATCTTCATGTGATGAAACATCTGCAGCAGTTTACAAAGATGGCAAAATCCTTACCAATATTATATTAAGTCAGGAAATTCACCATAAATACGGTGGTGTTGTGCCAGAGCTGGCTTCTCGAGCACATCAAAAAAACTTAATACGTATTGTTGATGAGGCTTTAAAAACCGCTTCAGTAGATAAAAAGGAATTGGATGCAATTGCATATACAAAGGGACCTGGTTTAATTGGAGCGTTACTAGTTGCATCTTCATTTGCAAAAGGATTATCTTTAGCTCTTGATATCCCATTAATAGGAGTTGATCACCTTCATGCGCATATTCTTGCAAATGTTATTAATGACCCTAAGCCGACTTTACCGTTTTTATGTTTGCTTATTTCCGGAGGGCATACACAGATTCTGAAAGTTGATGACTTGATGAATTATAAAATTATTGGTCAGACAATAGATGATGCTGCCGGTGAGGCATTTGATAAAGCTGCAAAGGTAATTGGTCTGGAATATCCGGGTGGACCGGCAATTAGTGAACTTGCAAAAACCGGAAACATAAAAGCATTCAACTTTCCAAGTCCAAAGGCTGTTGGGCTTAATTTTAGTTTTAGCGGTCTTAAAACATCTTTTTTGTATTTGGTTAGGGATCATTTAATTTCTGATCCTGAATTTATAAAAAATAATATAAATGATCTTTGCGCTTCTTATCAGCACAGAATAGTCAGTTATTTATTGCAGAAGCTTGAAAAAGCGGCAACAGAAACTGGTATAAAGGAAATTTGTTTGGCAGGTGGTGTTGCAGCAAACGGATATTTGCGCGAGAATTTAACAAAAATGTCTTTAAAAAATAATTGGAAAATGTATGTTCCTGAATTGCAATATTGTACTGATAATGCAGCTATGATTGCAATTACTGCTTATTATAAATATAAAAAAGGCGATTTTGATGAACTGGATGCTACAAATTATGCAAGTGGAGAAAGTAATGTCTAATATAAACCGGTATACGAAAAACAGAATAAGTTGAATTACTTTATTCTAAAATTCCAAATCTTTGAATTTTGGGACTTATTAATTTAATGATGGATTTACAGGATAATCAGCCCACACACCAAGATTTCTGTCGGTAGCTTTAATATTGTCTTTCCAAAAATTATCCGAATCCATTGACATAATGTCAGGAACACTTCTTTCAGATACTACCCAGCTTTTTTCTGATAATTCTTTTTCAAGTTGATTTTTCCCCCAACCTGAATATCCAACGAAAAACCGGATATCATCTTCGCTTATCACTCCGCTTTCGATCAGTTTTTTTATGATACTGAAATTACCACCCCAGTATAATCCTTTCGATATTTCTATACTATCTTTAACCAGACTTCCAAGTGTGTGAATATAAAATAAAGATGTTTTTTCAACCGGACCCCCCATATAAAGATCTGCTTCGAAATCAGGAAAGTCGGAGAGAGCACTGCCAATTTTGGTTTCCAGCGGTTTGTTTAAGATAAATCCAACAGAACCATCCTCATTATGTTCGGTTAACAGAACAACAGATCGTCCGAAGTAAAAATCGTTCATAAAGGGTACTGAAATGAGTAATCGACCTTTTGTTGGTTTGAGAACGGTAATTGTCATCAGAAGATAATATTTGTAGTAAAAAAAATAATATTGTTAGTAGCTATAAGTATAATATTTACAAATTTCCTGCCATGAGTATTTATCAAGCTATACGACGATAAATTTTTATAATAAGTTACAAAAATTCAGTTTTAATTTGTTAAATGTTGGATGAGTATCTTTATACCTATTCCAATTAATACAAACCCACCAAATATTTCAATTCTGAGATTAATTGATTTTTGTAGTTTCCCACCAATAAATATTCCAACAACAGCTACAATAAAAGTAGTGATTCCAATTATTAGAACGGGATAAATAATTTGAACATCAAGAAATCCAAAACTTAAACCAATTACAAGTGCATCAATGCTTGTAGCTAAACCAAGACCTAATAAAACTAAATTGTTCAACGGATCAAATTTTTTCCTTTCTTCTGGTTTTTTTATGCCTTCCCAAATCA
>JBBQCZ010000349.1:0-2213 GCA_038319215.1 Bacteroidales bacterium
CCTCATCCATTTCTATGTAGCCACTTAATAAAACAAACAGCTACCAAAAATTGATAACTGTTTGTTAAGTTACTTTGGATATTTACGTACATGTATTAATGCTGATTGATAAACACCAAAACATGATACTAGACAAAACCAAAATAATATTATATATAGAATTTGATGAAGTACCAATGCCATATATATACTGAAGATAGTACCGAATAATACAATTATAAATAAGAAACTGTGTAATATAACGCCCAATGTTTTCATAATGATTTGTTTTTTATGGTATTTATATTTAATTTAATTTATGTTTTAATTTAAATTGGTATTCCATGTCTCTTTTGCCCATGACAAGCCTAATCTTGTGCATCATATACCATATCGGCTCATATCTTTTGAGACCGATGAGCCGTTGCATTTCTAATGCTGAAAAACTCTTTTTGGTCAACGTCATTAGCTTTATGCATAACATCCAATGTCGAATTGGTAAATTTGAGTGTTCCATTACAGTACCAGAGCGAATGCTTTGGCGATTGTGGCATTTCTTGCATTCAAATTTCAAATCTCCTTTTCTGAAATAATGCTCTTTGTGTCCGCACTTTTTGCAGACAACCCCTTCTTTAAGCCTTAACTGCCTCAATGATTCAATACATTTTGCCTCATCGGAGTACATTTCTAAGTATAATGCTAGATTCATGTAATTTTTGTTTGCTCAAAGGTACGAAATTCTTATTAGACCACAAAGCGGACAGTCACTTAAAATTATTAATTTAGAAATACTGTTTGCGTTTTTTTGATTGCCACGAAAGGCTTCGGTTAAGAAATGTAGCGTTTCATTCCATGTTTCTTTTTCCACTCTTTATTCATCCAATGGAGTGCCACAATTTTTACAATAATTGTCAGATTTCGCAATGGTACTCTCACAATTTGAGCATTTTCTACCGGTTAAGCCAGATTTTGACATTTCAACGGTAACTATTCCTGTTGGAACTGCGATAATTGCATAGCCTAATATCATCACAAAAGAAGATATAACCTTGCCTAAAACGGTATGTGGGACCATATCGCCATATCCAACGGTAGTTATTGTAACAATTGCCCAATAAATACTTTGCGGAATGCTCGTGAAACCTTTTTACCCCCCTTCTACCACATACATAAGAGTGCCCAAAAAGGTGACAATCACCAATACTGCTAATAAAAATATACTGATTTTATACAAACTTGATTTAATCGCTGTTACTAACACTTGCGACTCCCTGTTGAAACGCACCAATTTCAAGATACGGAAAATTCTCATCAAGCGGAAAATTCTTACGATTAGGATATAGTGATACCCAGGCAAAAACAGACTTAAATAGGTAGGAAGAATAGAAATTAAATCAATAAATCCCCAGAAGCTGAAGAGGTATTTGAATCGTTTTGGACTTATCCAGATTCTGACAAGGTACTCAATTGTGAATACGATGGTTAATATCCATTCAATAACAAAAAATGGGGTTGCAAATATACTCCCTATTTCGGGAATGCTTTCCATCATCACAACAAAAACACTGAATAGAATTACCCAAAGCAGAAGCAGATCAAACCGTCTTCCTAATTTTGAGTCGGTGCCAAATACAACTGTGTGTAATTTTTCTCTAAATGTTTTCGTCTTTTTAACCATAATATTGAAGGATGAATTTAAACAAGGTTTTCTTGATGAATGTGATTCAGGTAAAATAGATTTATTTTGAAATATGAAAACAAAGATAAAATTTTAAATTGATTAAGAGACTGTTTTAATTTAATAATACTTCGTTGTGCTTTGCCTCATCGGCAGACTTTTGAACAAATTGAGGCGAGTGAAACTGTTAACAGGGAAACAGTTATCAGGAGTTAAGCTCGTCTGACTTTTTTAATATGTTTCGGAATTGCTATCTAACTTGTTCACTCCCGAAAAAACAGAAATATGTGATTTCGTTTTTTCGAGGATCCTCAAAAAATCACAATCCGCCTACTGGCGGATTTATTTTTCGGGATTGCTATCTCCATCCTCAGCCTTACTAATAATAATGTAACTTCTTTCCAAAATAGTGTAACACCTATTCTTGATTTGTTACAGAACTTTGTAGTGTGATAATAATTCACATTTGTGTCGCCAAATGCGATAATCAAAAAATGAAGAAATGAAAAGAATCAATTTAATAACAACCATTGGCTTTTTTGTTGCCCTTGTAATT
>JBBQCZ010000350.1:0-2210 GCA_038319215.1 Bacteroidales bacterium
GACTCTTTCAGGAGCACAGCAAATGCTCAACCTCCGAGTCTGTTACAAAAGTGGACAATCCAGAATTTTACATGAATTAATCACACAGAATCAAAATGCAGCATGATTGATTCACAAAAAGGGAATTTTGTCGTACACCCCATTCGATTGTGTCTACCCAATCTTAAGGGAATATTTGCATAAGAACTATGTCGTTTGCCACAACGCAGCTTTTGACATGGACGTTTTAGCAAAAACCATGGATTATTATGGCTTAATTAATGATGACTTGGATTTCCTTTTCAATTGTACATTAAATATTTATGGAGCTGGGTTAAAAAAATGTTGTGAAGAATTTAATATTCCACTAAAACACCATGATCCTCTTTCTGATGCAGAAGCTTGTGCTTTATTATTTGCAAATGCAAGCAAAGAAAGAAAAACAAACTCAGTTCAGCGTTTTCGAGACCACCATTTATTGAAAAATTCTGCATTGGGTGAGTTTGCCGCTCAAGAATGCTATTTTAAAAGTGAAGCAATTAAAGCAATAAATAAATTGAAAGGGATATTGCTTGGGGTATTGATGGATAAGGAAATCAATCCCAAAGAAATTGACGAACTGGGAAAATGGAGCGAAAACCAATATTATCTTATTGATCATCATCCATTTAAAGAACTCATGCAATTAATTTCAGAAACAACTGACATTAAGGTATTTGACCCTTCTACCATTATTGACATGTTTAATATTTGTATTGAGTTTGAAGAAAACTACTATTCTCATATCAAATCTAATGATCTTCAAATATTGAATGGAATATTTCACGGGATTCTGGCAGATGGTATTATTAATGATATCGAAATATTTGAACTTGAAAAATGGCTTTTAAAAAATAACCACTTATCAAAATTGCATCCATATGATGAAGTTTATAGTATAGTAAAAACCATTTTGAAAGATCGACAAATTGATGATAACGAACGGAAAAGTTTAAAATCATTTATTTATAACTTTGTTGAATTAGCGAATGAAAATATCGATAAACAAATTAAGAATGAAATTTCTGACATTCCTTTCCATGGCATTTGTTCGATTCATCCTGAAATAACTATTAGTGGAAAGCTTTTTTGCTTAAGTGGAAACTTTGAGCATGGGGAAAAACAATATATTGAAGATTTAATAAAAATTGCTGGAGGAAATATCAAACCAAATTTTGTAAAAGGTATTGATTACTTAATTGTCGGAAGCTTAGGTGAAAAATCTTGGGCTTACAATTCATATGGAACTAAAATTGCGAAAGCACTCAAATTACAGAAAGATGGCGGTTCAATTTCAATTGTTCACGAAAGTGATTTATGGCAATTGATCAAAAATTATCTAAATTAAAAAGGAAAATCATGGCTAAAAAGGAATATGTAAAACTTACTACTGAGGGTTTGCATTTAGTAACAGTGTTAAATTACAGCACTATTGCAGAAATGAATGGATTCTATGGTAAAGAAATATTTTTTACAGAAGGTTTTAACAGCGAGGTGAGATGCTTGTTTCAAGCACTTGGAAATCTTGGAGGGTTTGCTAGACAAATAGAATTGAATAATGAAATCAGTTACTTGGTAATTTCAAATTACATAATGGAACAGACTGATTCGTTGATGAGTATATCTTTTAAAAAAGACTACCAAGAAAAACTAAATCAGAACAGTTCCCCCTTCCGTAGAATCAAAATTATCACTGAGGAGCAATTAATTTGGTATTTAGAAAACAGAAGCAAAAACACAAGCGATGATCAAATGAGTGAACTTTTAAAAAGGTATAAATCAGCAAATAAAAACCCCAAACAGCAAAATTTATTTGAATGACTCAGCTTTTTTTATTGAACACCTGCCTGAAAAACTGTTCCACGCGGTCGAACTGTAAAATTTCGATTTTAAATTTCTGAAGATTGATGCTTTTCCCAGCCTTGGGAATATATATGCTGTCGAAGCCCAGTTTTTCGGCCTCGGCAATGCGCTGTTCCAAACGGTTTACCGAGCGAATTTCTCCGGAAAGGCCAACTTCACCTGCAAAGCAAACGTTTTTACGAATCGGCAAATCGAAGTTCGAGGAAAGGATTGCAGTAATAACAGTTAAATCGATAGCCGGGTCGTCAACTTTGATTCCTCCGGCAATATTCAGGAAAACATCTTTGGTGGCCAGTTTAAAACCTGCACGTTTTTCTAAAACTGCCAGC
>JBBQCZ010000351.1:0-2145 GCA_038319215.1 Bacteroidales bacterium
AGCAGTAATACTGTCAATTGGTGGATTCTTAAGAAATTCTGAAACGCTGCCATTAAAAATAATTTCGCCACCATTTTCTGCTGGTCCAGGTCCAATATCAATAATGTGGTCGGCATGTTGAATAATACTTTCGTCGTGACCAGTCATTATAACTGTATTTCCCGAATTTACGAGTTGTCGTAGGACTTTAAGAAGTTTTTTTTGTTCCGATGGATGAAGTCCAGCACCTGGTTCGTCGAGAATATAAAGTGTGTTACGCAAACTTACACTTGCCTGATTTGCCAATTTTATTCTTTGCGCTTCGCCTCCAGATAGAGATGAAGATTCTCGTTTTATTTCTAGATGATCTACGCCAAGGTCTTTAAGAGTTGATGTTCGCTTTGTTATTGCATTTGCGATTTCTTGCTCTGCTTCATCAAAATCAGAGTTTACCGAAAATAAATCATGCATTTCGTTTATTGTCATCGATGCGAAATCAAATATTGATTTGTTTTTCCAATGATAGGATAAAGCTTTCTCGCTTAAACGACTGCTATTGCAATGATGACACGAAACTGATGCTGCAAACCTAAGCACATTAGGATTACGATCTCGTTTTAGGATTTCTTCCATTACTGGGATTATTCCTTTATAAAAACCTTCTTCGCGTGGCTTTGCAGTCATGCCAGTCCATTTTAATCTGGACTCAAGAGTATGTTTGCCAAACAATATTTTAGTTTTCTCTGAGCCGTACCAAATTATATTTTTTTGATATTCAGTTAATTGTACCCATGGAATGTCAATATTAAAACCTTCGCCACGACAGACTTTGTCCAGCTCTTCCATCGTAACTTGAGAATAAACAATATAGTTATTTGGTGTTGTAAGAACCAATGTCCCTTGACGAAGAGATTTTGAAATGTCGCCAATTATCAAATCTGGATCAATTTTGTCGAGCACACCTAGTCCTTTGCATTCTGGACATTGCCCAGCCAAAGAATTGAAAGAAAATAAGCTGCGATTTGGTATTTCTGAGCAACTCAGACTTTTTGATTTTCGAGCAAACAACAATCTCAGGTAATCGTAAATCTCGGTTAAGGTTCCAACTGTACTTCTATTGTTTCTTACAACAGAATTCTGATTGACAACAACAACTGGCATTAGTCCGCTAATTGATTCAACTTTAGGCTTTTTTCTTTTGGTTTGAATTAGTCTGCCTGAAGGAATGAAATGGTCATAAAAAACACGTAAGCCTTCTGATGCTATTACATCGTAAATAAGGCTCGACTTTCCGCTGCCAGAAACTCCAGTAACCACAATAAGTTTGTTGTGAGGAATTTCTAAACTTACATCTTTTAAACAATTTTCAGATGCGTTTTTTATGTTGACATAATTCATTTTGTAAAGATAGTTGGTAATTTTTATAAGAAAAACTTTGACTAAAAGATTTTCTTATAAATTCTTTTACGTTTTAAATAAAAAAAAATGTTTAAATAGTGAATTATTATATAATAAAAAAAATTGTTTCAAATAATATTTTAAATTTGCGCAAAATAGTTTTTGTTAGCCATAATTATTGAATAAGTATGAAACATTTATCAAAAGTATTGTCAATTTTTCTTTTCTTCTCAATTTTAATGTCATGTAGCACCGAAAATGGCGAAAGCAAGGTTTTTGGTCAGGATGTTAAATCTAAAGACTTAATAAAAGAATTTAGTTTGGGTAATGATATTTATATTGAGAATGCAACAATTGATGGTGATATTGATTTTCGGCAAATTGAAAAACTTAGCAAGGAGAATCTAAATTTTGGATGCTTTTATGTAAATCAATCTGTATGTTTTGTAAATTGCACTTTTAATGGCAAGGTTATTTTTTCAGGACTTAATGGAGATAAAGTTTTTGTAAAATCGTGCTTTATGAAAGGATTGACCTTTAAAAATTGTATTTTTAAAAATGAAGTCACGGCGTCAAATTGCGAATATAGAGGAGTGGCAGATTTTAGCAATTCTATTTTTGAGAATAAAGCAGATTTTTCTGGCTCATATTTTGCAAACAAAGATGCGTTTTTTAGTGATGTTAGTTTCAATGGCGAAGTTCAGTTTAGTAATTCGTTGTTTAATGGCAATGTTAGTTTTATGAAAACATTTTTTAAAGGCAATACAT
>JBBQCZ010000352.1:0-2130 GCA_038319215.1 Bacteroidales bacterium
GTAACAATCGCAATTCCCATTAAAGTTTTCTTCATTTGTTATTAATTTAAAGTTTATACTACGGTTTTTTTGTCTTTATTATGTTGCCTAACGTTTTGCAGCTACCCGAAGGGCGGGATTTTTACCACTAAACTTCATTCGGAGAACTGAACTTTCGGCTTGCACAAATGTGTCTGCGAAGCACGAAACCCCGCCTTTTGGGTAGGTGCTGTTAGCAGCAGTAATTACCATCTTCTATATGAATCATAAATATTATTATCAAGTTCTCTATTTGCAAGTAATTCTGCATTTTTGATTCTCTTCCAATGTTTATATAAAAGCAATGATATTGTGACTATCCACAAAAGATAAATAGAAGTTATTATATCTGAAACTGAAATTATTGAGAATTGGAATACAATAGATATTACAAATAATAAAAGAAGGATAAGAAAAAATAAATTGAAATTTAATGGAAACGATAGTCCAATTGGTGCATGTTTCCTTATTTTACTATTATCCCCATTGATTAAGTTGTCATTAGAACCCCATTGAATAAACCCTAAAAAAGATAAAACAATTGAAGTTGACACAATACAGATTATGTTAATATTTAATACAGTTATTAGTTTACAAAAGTCCATAATATACAAGATACAAGAGCCACCTAATAAGTAAAATAATAAATAACTAATTTGTCTGTTCCAATAACTCGAATAGTAGCGCATAGGCAAATATGGGTAATGCCTCGGTTGAGCTATGAATGACATAAAATAAATTAAAGAAAATGCTAAAAACAGAAACAGCCTCAATAGTTCATTGTTAACAACTGGCAATAAAAAAATACTTGCGGATATGATCCATAAAAACAATGACTTCTTTTTATTATGCCAAAGTATACCATTAGAAAAGGTACTGTAAATATCGTCTGAGTTGCATTTTTGTTTTTTAGTTTTTATAAAGAAAGCGATAATTATTGCTGGTATAATCGAGGAGCGAGATGTAGGATATCCATGTAAAGACCTTTTCTTTTGAGAAGTTAATTCAGTAATAAATTTTTTGGGATTTGAAATATTTGGCAATAATTGACTTATTACACTTAAGCTATCATAACCTTCTTCAAATCGGTTTGGTGAATTGTTTGCTACATCTTTAAGTAATAAAATAGAAAGATGTTCTTTTTTCTTATTAGATAAGGATGGTAGAATATTTAATAATTGAATTAAACGGTCTGATGAAATTCTTTTCGAGATTAAATTAGCAGCTTTTATGCTATTATTATCCTCCCCATTCTGTATCCATTCCACCAAGAGGTTTTCAAAACTTGAACTTAAATAACCAGCTTCACCCAAACAAATATTCCATACCTCGGGGTGTTTAGCTAAAATACCATTTGCAATTGGTGTTCCCGCAGTCGCAAGCGAAATACCAACAATAGATGATATCACTTCATCTCCAACAAGTCGTTTTTCTAATTCATAGTAAAATTTTGTTTCAATGTTATCTCTTATTTTCCTTAAAAAAGGAATAAGCGACCCTTTTATTGCATCATTCTTTTTGTCTATATTTTCAAGACAAACCATTATTGCTTTATTTTGCATCTCTAATGAAGGAGTAGGGCACTCTGCAACAGCCGCAACTGCTAACAATGGGTCATTAGTAAATAAATTTGTCAGTAAATCAGTAGGGTCTTTTAGTTGCGCAGTATATAATAGAACTACTTCCCTCCACCAAGATGTAGGTTGTAATTTTGCTATCATTTTAACATCAAGTTGATTTGATAATTCTTTCGATGTATAATATTCTTGAAGACCAAATTGAGCAAAAAACAAACTGCTCCCATCTTTTATTAAAATGCCCGTCTTTACAGTAATGCTATTTAAAATATTTTCTGCCTCTTCATTTCTATACCCATAAGTTGGTAATATAGTACTAATAAAACTGCATGCTTTGTCAAAAGGGATTTCTGAAATATTTGAATGATGCATATGATAAGCCAAGCATGTTAAAATGCGATCATAAACATTTTTATATTGTTCAGAAGGGTGTCCTTGTGCCATTGCCCAATCAACAACTAACCATCTTGCCATCGTTTGAAGATATTCAAATCTCTCTTCTGGTATTCCTAAATTTGCTTCTGTATAATGCATC
>JBBQCZ010000353.1:0-2127 GCA_038319215.1 Bacteroidales bacterium
AGATGAAGTGAAGTGAAAAATATATATCTTTACGATAGCTAATACACCTTTATGCACAAAATAAAAATATTAAGCCTGAGTAGATACAATTGCCGAGTGCATCGGATTAGCCTTTTGTATTGAAAGGGCTTTTTTAATTTATAACTTATGAAAATAAAAACAGATCAAGTAGTATTTAGAGACGACCTCTACCCACGTATAGAGCCTAATGCGGCATTAATTCAGCAATATGCTGAGAACATTGAAAACTTACCATTGATAGAAGTCAATCAACATTTTATTTTAATTGATGGTTTTCACAGATGGACTGCACATAAGAAAGCTAATATTGAATATATTGAAGTAATTGTTATTGAGACAAAAAGCGACAATGAAATATTGGCTTTGTCAATTGAGAAAAATTCTAAACATGGAATGCAATTATCAACGAGAGACAAAAAGAAAATGGCGGTTAGATTGTATAATGGAGGTACTGGATTAGACAAAAAGGAAATTTGCCGAGTGCTTTCAATCACAAATTCAACAGTAACTTCTTACCTAACCGATATTGACAAGCAATTAAGAGAGGAACGCAAAGCAAAGATATTCGATATGTACCTTGCAGGATATACGAATAAAGAGATTAGTGAAGAAGTCAAACAAACTGAGATGACAATATCTGAAGTAACTACTAAGATTTTTGCAGGATTGGAGAAATCTTATAAGAATCTCGCAGACTTTCAGGACAATGATTTTGAAGTGCCTATTTATAACCTTTGGACGTTTGCCAAAAAAACAAACGAAGTCAGCCACTATGGTAATTCAGAGGTCAGAATAGTAGAAAACCTACTTTACTTATATACTAAACCTTTTGATATTGTGCTTGATCCATTTGCCGGAGGTGGAAGTACAATTGATGTGTGTAAGAAAAGATTACGAAGATACTGGGTATCTGACCGAAAACCGATAATAGAAAGAGAAAATGAAATCAGGAACCTGGACATTGCAAAAGAATTACCAGATTTTAACAATAGATGGGGTGATGTAAAGCTCGTTTATCTGGATCCTCCATATTGGAAACAGGCAGAGAACAAGTATTCAGAAGAAAAAGAAGACCTTGCGAATATGTCATTAGAAGAATTCAATTTATCGTTATCAAATATTGTCAATAATATATCTAAAAAATTAAGTAAAGGTAGTCATATTGCATTACTTATTCAGCCGACACAATGGAAGTCAGCCGATAAAGATTTTACAGATCATGTATTTGAAATGGTTAAATTAGCTGATAAAAGATTGAAGTTAATCAATAGAATATCATGTCCATATTCAACGCAACAATGCACACCGCAGCAGGTAATTTATGCTAAAGAAAATAAAATTTTGCTTGTGTTATCACGTGAATTAATTGTCTGGACAATTGAGTAAAAATAATTATTATGACACTACAAAGATTTGATAACCATAGCACGGAGTTTGGATTATGGTTACGTAAACAATCAGAAATTGATAGTAAGTTAGGTTATCTTGCTACCAATGTGGATTACTGTTGGAAAAATTATAAGACTTGCGAATGGATGTTTATAGAAGAAAAACGGCATAATGCAGAAGTAAAACAGTGGCAACGCAAAATGTTTCACATAATTAACAAAGTGTGTAAAGGTGATAAAAATTATAAAGGATTCCATTTGCTTGTTTTTGAAAATACTTCACCTGAAGACGGTAAAATATATCTGAATAATAAAGAAATAACTAAGGATGAATTGATTAATTTCTTAATGTTCAAATAATGCAAAATAAAAAGCATTCCCTGATAGAATCACTGACAAATACATTAACTGGCTTATTAATCAGTTTTGCAATACAGTTAATCATTTACCCTTTAATGGATATACCCGTAAGATTAAGTCAGAACGTAATAATAACGATGGTGTTCACGTTGGTTAGTATTTTACGGGGTTACTTGGTCAGAAGGATTTTTAATAAGTTTCGAAACTAAAAGCGATGAATTATGAGTACAAATGTTGGAAATGAATCAAACAGAGAAAAATCAATTAATGACAGGCGAAGAGTAAAAAAACGATGCAAGAGTCCTGATTGTAGTTTGCTTTACGGATACAAAATTATCCATTTGCGTATGTCTGTTTA
>JBBQCZ010000354.1:0-2118 GCA_038319215.1 Bacteroidales bacterium
CAATTTATAAATCTAATTGACAATTTACGAATATATTTATCTGATATAATGTAAGTTACAATTCGTAATAATGCACCGACATATTGCAATAATTGATATTAATTGCATGTCTATTTTACGAACAAATCTTGCTAAATTACTGATTATTAATTATAGGTATTGGATGTCTGAAATTATTCAAAAGGTATTTATTTGTTGCAAATAGCAAATACGAGTGTTAAATTGCTAAATAAATAAAACCTTAGATATATTACTCAACTAAATTATTAAAATGATGAAAACACTTGTTTCTATTTCCACTTTTACTTTGATTGCAACGAATGCACTATTTTCTCAATCGAAGCCCAATGTTTTGTATATTATGACCGACCAGCAGACTTATAACATGATGAGTTGCACTGGAAATAAATGGGTAAAAACGCCCAATATGGATAAAATTTCCAACATGGGTTATCGGTTCGACAAAACTTATTGCGTAAATCCTGTTAGTATGCCATCGAGGTTTTCGTTACTTACGGGTCGTTATTCATCGGAGTTTGGTCTAAAAGCAAATTTAGAATCATATTCAAATCCTAAAATGAATGAAATGGTGCGCCAAAGTTCTGTGGGTCAACTATTCCGCAAAGAGGGGTATGAAACATTGTATTCTGGAAAAATGCATTTGTATGGAGCAAAAGGAAATCTTGATAATTATGGATTCAAATTAAATAATGTCGACCCTTATGATGGGCCAGCAATATATGCAGAGCAGATATTACCTGAATTGGCTCAAAATAAAAAACCATTTTTCTTGTTCTTGTCATTTTTAAATCCTCACGACATTTGTTATAAAGCAGGTATTCTTGCACAATTTCCGAATGGAATATCCGAAGCAAATGCCAGAGAAACAATACGTTTGCGCCAATTGCAAAAAAACTTGAGCAAGGCAGAATATCAAAGTCAAATTCCTCCAGCACCAACAAATACTGCGGCTATTTCCGGCGAAGTTTCAGCCATGGTAAGCCATAGTGACTATGGAAGGAAATTCACAGAAGAGGATTGGGATTTGTATCGTTGGATGTATTACCGTTTGACCGAAAGTGTTGATGCACAAATCGGTAGAGTGTTGGCTGCATTAGAAGCATCGGGTCTTTCGGACAATACAATTATTGTTTTTACTTCCGACCATGGCGAAATGAACCAATCCCACGAGTTGATTAATAAAAACTGCATGTTCGAAGAGTGCCAACGCGTTCCATTCATTTTTGCAGGAAAAGGGATAAAATCAAATTTTGTTGATAAAAGTACGCTTGTTTGCAATGGATTAGATTTTTTACCAACAATTTGCGATTTGGCAGGTATCGATATTCCTAAAAATATTTCCGGAGTATCATTGAAACCTTATCTTACTGATAATGGAAAAAAGCCTGACCGTAACTATATCATAACCGAAGATTATAATGCTTATGGAATAACTGATGGCCGTTACAAATATACTATTTATGAAGCCGCTGGGTATCCTGAAATGCTTACAGATATTGAGAAAAATCCGGGTGAAACCATCAACTTCATAAATGATAATGCGTATAAAACCATCAAAGAGTCGTTAAAAAAGGAGTTGATGAGTAATCTGAATACACGTGGACTTTTGCCCTTAAAAGAGCTTTCTGTTAAATTAAAAGCTGAAATGCGAAAAAGGAAAGCGAATCAAGCCAAAAAAAAAATATAGGGCTAAGTATGTAGAATTTCACGAGATAGTGGTATCAAAATAGGTCATTCTTGTAAACTCAGATATACAAAATTGCATACACTTTTCTAAATCTCAACCTACAAATGAAAATAACAAAAAGTAACAACTAAATAAAAGGCATGAAGTATGCCAATATAAACTAAAATTAACAATTTAAATATAAATATTTATGAAATTAATCAAGCTTACGGCTATATTATTGTTCCTGACAATAAGTGTACATTCCCAAATAGGGAACCCGACTTTCCAAATTGATTTTAATCAATATACAGGGGCATATACCGATTACAATGTAGCAACAGCAAATACGGACTTTGAGGGTATTCGTTCCGTATCGGCAGGAGAAATTAGAGGCCTTGATGCTGGAGCTACTGTTTGGCCTCAACGTA
>JBBQCZ010000355.1:0-2115 GCA_038319215.1 Bacteroidales bacterium
GTATATAGATCATTTTATCTTTCTAAAATCATAATATATTGAGCTTGCCGACTGCAAATCCAATCTGGTTGTTTTTGGTTGATTTAACAGATTCAATATGATATAATTTATTTAATGTAATGAATGTTGTCCAGCCGAGACTGGTTTGTTCTATGTAGGTAGTCGTTATTATGATCCTCAAATCGGACGATTCTTGAATGCGGACGATGTTGGTATTTTAGAGGTTGACCAAGGCAACTTAATTGAAAATAATCTTTTTGCTTATTGTTATAATAATCCGGTTATGCTTAAAGATGACACGGGTTATATACCTGTGGAAACAGTTGCCGATGTAGCTTCAATTGGGTGGAGTACCTATGATTTAATCACAAAGCCTTCTTGGGCAAATGCTGGATTTCTGCTTTGGGATGTTGCTGCAACAATTGTTCCTTATGCTCCGGGATCATATGTGGCGAAGGGAATAAAGGCAGGAACTAAATTGGCTTCAAAAGCTGATGATGTTGTTGATGTGGCAAAAGTTAGTAAAAAGGTTATTCATGGTAATTCACTGAAGACGACAAAAGCTGCTCAAGGATATGCTTTAAAAAATTCTGCAGGGGATATTTTGAAGTTTGGTGAAACAACCAGAGGAACTAAAAGATATACACAAAAATATTTAAAATCAAATGGATATTGGATGGACTTTATGGAATCCGGTTCAAAATTTGATATGCATCAATGGCAGAATAAGCAAATAACTAAATATTTTAATACTAATGGTGTAAAACCACCATTAAACAAATCTTTTTGGTGAGGTGAAAAATGTATTTATTTTTAAGCGCCGAATCTCAAGTTCCGGCTGGAGATATTATTAGGGGTTTTGCAAATGCATTCGACCCACTTCTTGATTTTGTAACGAATCGAGAAAAAAATCTTGAAAAAGTCGACAATTATGGGGTTGAATTTGAGAATATTGGGATTATAGTCACATGTATTAGTAAAAAATGGCTTGCTGATATGGACAATTACAAGGAGCGAAAGTTAATCAAGCGTAAAGCAAAAGAAGCTGATATTCGATTGCGGATGGACTATGAAAGGTTTATCTCAGTTAACCATGAGACTCAAAGATTAATCTATATTGATACGATTATAAAATCCATACAGGTTGTTCAAGAAAGGTCAAAGGGAGATTTTAAGGGTGATGCTTTAATAAATGATATTTTGAAAGCGTTGAATGTAACACAGGATGAGCTTGATAATTTATCAACTAATTAACATCCTAATACTTAGTCACAATCATCCTAATTATGGACAATGTGACTTAAAAAATCAAATTCCAAAAAATAAAAAGCATAGAACAACAAAGAGAATTGTCGGTAAAGCAGACTGCGTCATCTTCACAGATGGCGCAATTTGTTTGTTAAGATATTCTTATATAGGGTTTTAGGGTCACCCTAACAAGTGAATGTGTCCGGACACAATCAATGCTTGCTAAGACAAATTTTAACTTTTATTTTTTAGAAACAAAAAAACCATATTCAAATTTCAAAATACTCACCAGCCGAAGAAAAAATTAATAACGGAGGTAAAAAAGAACATTAATGTCTTAGCAAGCATTGGGTAATGTTCCCCATTACCCGATTTGTCAGGTGCAAAGCCCCTAAAACCCATTTTTTTCTCGGCAGGTAAATTAGAAAGAGTAGACAAAACCACCTCTAAAAATGCATTAAGTGAAGGGACTAATTTAACGGTGAGATTAAGCATTTTATAAAAGATGAATTTAAATCTTCCTTGAAAAATCAGTATTCATTCGCAGGTAAATTTAAAAATTAGAGGAGGCGTATCTTAAAAATGAAAAGGCTTAAAAAGAGATTATTCAACCAACCCAAAAAAACAAAATTCATCGTTAAAGAAACCTATTCGGGTACAAAAAGCTTACAAAATATTTTTGCTAATATATTTATGTGTCTATTCAGAGGTACCCCTACTAAAAAACCAATTTTAAAGGAAGCCGAGAGGCTTTTTTTTTAAAATGAAAAATAAAGCTGGACTCTCAGTGCGAAGTATGCTAATCTGAAAGCAAGAGTAGCTATTGAGGTGTTAAATGCTAAACCGACCTGAAATAACAGACGAATT
>JBBQCZ010000356.1:0-2102 GCA_038319215.1 Bacteroidales bacterium
TGATGCAATAAATAATGCTGTAAAGTTAGCATTTGCTTATCGTAAGGAGGGATTTTGCCATCAAGATTTAGAAAGTATAGCATCATTTCAGAAAATAGTAAAGAATTATTTGAAAATGAATGAAATACTGAAAAATGATGAATAAAGGATTGAAATTAGAAATTGAGGAAAAAGCTGTTGTTTTCAGAAATGAAAATGGTTATAGTGCTGATGCTCCAATACAATTATCAAGTTTGCTACTCAAGAAAAATGTAATTACTGTTTTTAAACCATTATCTGATAAACTATCCGGAATGGCTATAAAAACACAAGAGAACGTGCTGTTTATGCTTATAAACCGAAATCATATCATGGGAAGGCAGCATTTTACTATAGGCCATGAACTATATCATTTATTTGTGCAGGAAAATTTTAATGCACAGAAATGTAATACCGGCTTATTTGAAAAACAAACAGATATTGAGGAAATTAAAGCCGATTACTTTGCTGCTTGCTTATTATTGCCAGAAAATGGCATAAAACAATTAGTGCCAGCGGAGGAGCGACCAAAGAAAAATTTAATCAGTGATGCCACTGTATTTAAGATTCAGCAATACTATAGACTTTCAGTAAATGCTGTTATTTACAGATTGATTGAACTTGATTTTGTCGACAAGACATACTATGATAAATACAAAAACGAAAAGAAAGCCATAGCTCGGAAACTTGGTTATGATATAGGATTATTTGAACCCAGAGAGGAAGATAAATTTATAGGGAACTACGGAATTGTTGCCAATGAATTATTTAAAAGTAAAAAAATATCAGAATCATACTATTTAGAATTGATGAACGCCATTAATATTGATCCATTTGCACCAGCAGACAATGACCAAAAGTAGCAATGTATTGATATTATTAGATTCAGATGTTGTAATTCATTTGTTCAAAGCTGAGAAGATTACATTGTTAAATGAACTCTATCCCAATAGAATCAGAATGCTTGATATTGTTCATAATGAATTATTAGAGAACCCCAGTATAAGAGCATTTGTCCAGAATTTGTTCCTTATGAAACAAGTTGAAGAAATTCCATTCCCGTTAAAGTTATTCAATGAGTTTAAGAATTTAAAAAGCAAAATGAATGGAAAAGGTGAACGAGCCTGTTTAGTTTTTTGTAAACACAATGCTCATATAATTGCCAGCAGCAACACGAGTGATATAGTGCCCTATTGTAAAGAACATTCTATTGCCTATCTGACTACACTTGATTTATTTGCCGTAGCTATAGAAAGGGAAAAAATGACAAAAGCAGAAGCAAATGCACTGATAAAGAAAATTATTCTGAACAACGAAAGTTACCTCTGCTGTGATAACATTGAGAATCATATGAAGCATCATTTTAAAACAGAGAAATTGCTGTATTGAAAAAGAAAATTGGGGTAATGAGTATTTGGTTTTATTTCAATATCAATAATCCTGAGTTTTTTCTGACAATGTAAGAAACTGTTTTGATTTTTAAATTTTAGTTTAAAAACATCAAAAACGGGGGTCATATTGAGCCTGTCGAAATAGTGCGTGGCGCAGCGTGCATGTTCTTCGATCCGCCTATGGCGGACTCAGAATGACGGCATTGGGGATGGTGTGAGAAAAAGATAATACATTTTTTAGTCCCAAATAAATTTTTAATTGAAAAATCAAAATAGTTTCTAAACCAGAAGATCGAAAATACGATCTTACAACAAATTAGAAACCCGAATTGCATAACCCGAAAAAAAATAGCAATTTTGATGAAAATTAATTCATGCATCCCCTAGCAGAGAGACTCAGGCCAAAAACCTTTGATGATATTTCCGGACAGGAACACCTGGTTAAGGAAGGGACGATCTTTCGTAAGATGGTGGAGTCGGGGAATATTTCGTCTATGATTTTCTGGGGTCCTCCGGGAGTTGGAAAAACTACGCTGGCGCAGATGATTTCAGGTTTGTCGGGTCGACAGTTTTATATGCTGAGTGCGGTGAGTAGCGGTGTTAAAGATGTTCGAGATGTTATTGAAAAAGCCAAGCGCGAAACCATGGCGGGAATTAAATCGCCTATCCTGTTTATTGATGAAATTCACCGTT
>JBBQCZ010000357.1:0-2083 GCA_038319215.1 Bacteroidales bacterium
CACCTAAACCTTTTCTAACTACACCGCCACAAGGACCAAATCCTCGTCCAGTTGATGGACCTTGACCCATTGGGCCTGTTTTATCTCTATTTGGCATATTGCCTCCTTAAAAACAAATTAATAATAATGAATATATATTCATTATAGTACTTATTTAATTTATGTCAAGTAAAAAACCATGTGTTACAGGATGTTAAATTGAAAAATGTTTATTTTAGGATATATATTGCAACAGGTTAGGGAAAAAGTTGACTAGCATTGGGGTCGCATAGAACTTTGACCCTTTGGCGGAGAGTAGAGGATTTGAACCTCTGCGGGTTTTCACCCACACGCTTTCGAGGCATGCGCCATAAACCACTCGGCCAACTCTCCATTAATCTAATTATATCTTGAAAATAATCTCTTTTTCTTTTATTGTGTACCCGAGAGGGATCGAACCTCCAACCTTCGGTTCCGCAAACCGATGCTCTATCCAATTGAGCTACGAGTACGAATAGAGGGATTATACCTTATTTTTCCTGACTTTTGTTATTTTTGTCTAGAGGTAATCTGTCTGCAAACCACTTAGTTAATTTATCAATAAATGCTGGTGGGTTTTCTACATAAGGGATTCTTTTTTCAACAATACTCTTTATAGTTTCTTTGTCAGTTTCGTCAATAACCATAGCAATCTGTCTTGGAAATCTTAGCATTGTCCCAAAAAGAATTTGTTCACTACTTAAATTTTTCTTAAAGCAAAAGTTCTCCAAATCACCCAAAAGATATCTTACTTCACCAAAATAAACTGCCTTATTACTAATTTTCATATGAATCATTTGTGGCGGTACTGTCGATAAAACATAATATAAAAATAATATTGAAATCAATGCAACAATCAATAAAAATTCTTTTACAAAAAACAAGATAACTGATACTAGAATCAATAGGGCAATAGCAGTTATCCAAAAATCTTTATCTTTTTTTTGATAAGATCTTTCCGGTGCATCCCATTCGTATAATATTTTTTCAATATTGTGTACATCTGCCATAAGTTAATAATAAAGCATTTTGTAAAAATTTGATATACTAGACAAGTTCTATAAGCCCAGGAAGGGTGCTCCGAATGGTAAGGAACAGGTTTGCTAAACCTGCGTCAATAAAATGGCATGTGGGTTCGACTCCCATCCCTTCCGCTAGTTGTCTTTTGTCTTTTTTAAGTAGCTCTTTTTGCTTGAACAATGGCTTTAATTTTGGTGTTCCAACCATCAATTCATCATAAGTTGGTAACTCCTTAAAAATAGCCTTCAATAATTGATGAGTTTTTGGAACATTTTCCCTATCTATCAGTATTTCTGCTGGGTGTTCCAATAAAATCCGTCCCCACTTAAGATATTCTCTCACATTTTTTTCGGTCTTAATACACACTTCATGTATTTCTTCATATTCTTCAATTTGAGACTGGAGTTCATTAAAATTGGCCTCTAAGTGTTCACGAAGTTTCTCATTTTTAACACTAGCAACAATGGATTCAGTAACGGCTTTTTGTTGTTCTTTTAATTCGTTCAGGTGTTTACCAGCTTTAATACTATCATCTAGAGCTTCTATATTTCTTCGGTTAAAAGCATTGATAAAAACCTCTTCAAATAAAGCCACTTGTTCATCACTAAACCTTAAATTATCAATAAAATCAGTAAATTTTTTATCTAAAACTTTAACTGGAACACTGAACCTTTTATGCTTGATCCCATTCCTGCCATTACAGTGATAGGATGGAAAATGTTTTCCGCTTTTTCCTTTAGAGCTAGAGGCTGTTAAAGGTCTTAATTTACCATTTTTTTTACAAACAGGACACATTATCAAACCTCGATATAAATAATCAGGGTTCATTTTAGAACGATGTACTTTGTTAAAACCTTTTTCCCCGTTTGTTAAAACTTCAAATTCATCCTTGCTTATTTGTACTATTTTTCTTTTATTGTTATTAGCGAGATTAAAATCATTGATACTCACTAATCCATCAAATTTAGCTTTAAGTGGTTGCCAGTTAGTCCATTTTTCATAAATTACTCCAGCATAAATTGGTCTTTGTACCCAACGTTGGACT
>JBBQCZ010000358.1:0-2051 GCA_038319215.1 Bacteroidales bacterium
GATTTCATGCAAATTATCGTAAATATTTGAATTTATTATGAAACCTTGTTTAGAAGTACTCGTACAAATATATGATATGTTAATAGCCTAAAAAGTTAAATAAATAGTAAAACCAAACTTTCGGCAGGTGATACTTATCACATAGAGTTTTGAATTATAAATGAATGTTAAAAATTAGTCAATCAGTTGCGATTAATATTTTAAAAATTGTTAATTTTCTGTATAAATATTTTAATATGAGATAAATATAATTTGTATTGCATTAGTTTTGTTAAAGTATGAGCTTTTAAAGATTCCACTTTATGATAGTTAAATAGGTTTGATCCGAGTAAATGTATATTGAATAAATTGTAAAATAAGACAAGTTTTTTAATATTGAATTAAAATTTTGTAGTGTAATAAATTCAAACGTTTACTTACATTTTCCTACCTGACAAATTATATATTAATCAAAGATCGTTAACTTTTAAATTTAAAACTATGAATTGCGATATTTTTATTAAACTCAATGAAGATATTGAAGAGGACCTTGATCATTTAAAATCGGAAAATAATCCCATTTTGGTTTTTGCGGAAAAAGCGGTTAATCTTTGTATATCGGTGCTGCAGGTAATGAAAAGTTCCGTTCTTCAGGATGGTTTCATCAGCATGGAAGATGAAATCGAATTTTTTAGAAACATCAAACCAAAAGTTTACAGCAAATTAGTTTTTTATGCCAAGATTTTTAGACTTGAGAGCAAACGAATACATGGTAGTAAAAAAGCACAAAGAAGGCTGTTGATATCTGAACAGGATAAACTTCAGCTCTTCGCTTGTGACAATCTGGAGTTTACCGAGTATTACCGAAGTAATCGCACTTTTATGGATGATCGTTATTTTATGCGAGGTATTGCAAGTGTCAGAATTTGTATTGAGAACATCCATTTTCTGATGGATGAACAATTTTCAACCAGTCATGATCCAATTGTTGCCACTATATTGGCCAATGATATATTATCCTTTTATTTGCAGAGAGAACTTGAAAAACTTGATCCAAAAGGTCAAACTGATGAAATAACCCAGAGTGAAAAAGAGTTTCCCAACTTCAAGTTTTATTGGACGGGTACCAAGATTGCCTTAATTGAAATGATTTATGCGATTCATAGTATTGGGGCTGTGAATAAGGGAGCGCTTGACATAAAGTTGGCGGTGAAATTTGCTGAACGGATATTTCATATTGATCTGGGTGATGCGTATCGGACTTTCGTTGAAATTAAAGAGCGTAAGAAAGAACGAACCAAATTCCTGGATCAACTCAAAAATAGTTTACTCAAAAGAATGGATGAGAATGATCTGTTACAGCCAGAGAGATAAAAACCAGGAATTAGAAAGAGGATAGCAACAATGTTTATCCTTTTTTTTGTTATAGGAAAATAATTTTATCATTTCATTAGTAGTTAAACTCATCAATTTGTATGAGCTGATGAATGAATGAGAGTGAATCTCAAATCATCCGGCATCGAACGGAGTCAAAAATCACGAATAGCCCGAAATTGTATTTAACCATATAAAACACCCACCTTGGGGACACCTGTGGAAAAAGTTCCTGTTGAGATTTGCATATTTGGGAGATATCAAAATAAACCATTTAAAATTTAAACCTTATGCCAACAGAAATCATTACCACAGACGATCTGCGGGAATTCAAAGCAGAATTATTCCGCGAGTTAAGAAGGATGTTCCTGGAACATCACGGTCAACCAGCCAAAAAGTGGTTGAAATCATATGAAATCCGTAAACTTCTGGGAATCTCACCCGGTACGCTCCAAAACCTTCGTTTGAACGGCACCCTCCCTTATACCAGGATTGGAGGGGTGATATTTTATGATTATGAGGATATTCGTAAAATGTTGGAAACTAATAAGGTAAAGCCGCGTTTTAGCCTGGACAGGAAATAATGAACTACATCAGACAACTCACAAGGTTCTTTGCCCGGTTGTCGGTAGACCAGAGGATGACCCCGTTTCATGTGAGCCTGTATATGGCGCTTTTCCAGTTCTGGAACATGAACC
>JBBQCZ010000359.1:0-2020 GCA_038319215.1 Bacteroidales bacterium
AATTGATGTTGTAAAAGATTATCCAGCAATTTACAATCATTTAAAGAAATATGAAAATGAATTGATTATAAGACAAGATAAAGGCGACCATTGGACAAATCTCCGCAATTGTGCGTATCTTGAAGAATTTGAAAAGGAGAAAGTGGTTTGGAAAAGAATTGGTTCTATTCTGAGATTTCAATATGACAATTTAGGTTCACTATGCTTAGATAGCACCTGTTTTTTATCATCAAAAAATAAGGATTTAAAATACTTAACTGCTTTAATGAATTCAAAAATATCTTATAAATTTTTATTAGATAACTCTCCCAAAACTGGAACTGGAGATGTAATAACAAGTGTTCAAGCTATTGAGCCTCTTTTAATCCCCCAAATCAGCCCCGAAGCCCAGCAGCCTTTCATAGATTTGGTGAACAAAATACTTGAAATGAAAGAAAAGAATGATGACACAAGCCAAGAAGAAGCCCAAATAGATATGATGGTGTATAAACTATACGAGCTGACTTATGAGGAAGTTTTGGTAGTAGAGCCGGCATTTGCAATGCCAGAAGAAGATTATGAACGGTTTGAGGTGGAGGAGTAAAAAATGGAGAGAGATTTAACAAATTCGAATGTTGACAGACAAAATATTCTTAATAATAATGTAGCATTAAATAAAATTTATGAATATGTTGGTTTTACAGGAATTTTATTCGATGGAGAATATAGATACACCAAAACGATGGTATCAAATTTTTTTGGAGTAGATGAAAGAACAATAGACCGATACTTGGAAGATTTTGATAAAGAATTAAAACATAACGGATATGTTTTAATTAAGGGTAAGCAGTTGAAAGAATTGAAGTTGCAATTTGGTCACGTCATAAATGTCGTGAGCAAAACAACACAATTAGGTCTCTTTAATTTTCGTGCAGTACTAAATTTAGCAATGCTTCTAAAAGAAAGTGATAATGCACGTGTTCTGCGAAGTCAAATGCTTGATATTGTAATTCAGGTAATAAACGAAAAAACTGGTGGCGGAACTAAATATATAAACCGCAGAGATTCAAATTATCTACCTTCAGCATTAAGAGAAACAAATTACAGGAAAAAATTTACTGAATCTTTGAATTTGTATGTGAATATGGGAAATTACAAATATGCTTTATACACGGATAAAATTTATGAATGTATATTTAAAGAAAAAGCAAAAGAGTATAAGCAGATTTTAAAACTTGAAGATAAAGATAATCCAAGAGATACATTTTATAGTGAAGTGTTAAATCTAATCTCATCTTACGAATCCGGAATAGCTTTTGAATTAGAGAAAAGAAGCAAGTCATTAGAAAGGAAGTTAGAACCTTTTGAAGTTGATATTCTATTTAAATCATTTTATGAGCATCCATTCCAAGAACCACTTCTTGAGGATGTACGAATAAAAATGGCTTCAAGAGATTATCATTTCCGAGACGCTTTTCATCAAAAATTGGAAGAATATATTAAAGCAATACCGCAAGAAGACTTTGAAAAGTTTTTAGGTGACCAAAGCAAAGCATTTGAAGAGCAGCTTAGAGAAGCACAGGATGTTCTAAAAAGGTTGAAAGAAAGCTGATGATAATATATTTTGAAAATATTGACGAAATAATAGAGATACACCAAAAGACTGTTGAATTTAGCGGTGGCGGTGCTCTTGGTGTTTTAAGCAAACAGTATCTTGAAAGTGCTTTAGAACATATTAAAAATGATGATTATTATCCAAATTTTGAAGATAAGCTAACTCATTTATTTTGGAGTTTGAATAAAAATCATATATTTCAGGATGGTAATAAACGAATAGCAATCACTGTAAGCATGATGTTTCTGCTTAAAAATGGATATATGCAAATTTCAAACAGATTTATCAGAGAAATGGAAGCAATAAGTTATCATGTCGCTGCCGGAAATATTGACAAAGACCTGTTGTATAATTTGATAACATCATTTTTGTATGAAGACGATTATTCCGAAGGATTAAAATTAGAGTTGTTGTTGGCTATGTCAA
>JBBQCZ010000360.1:0-1989 GCA_038319215.1 Bacteroidales bacterium
CCAGTTAGATCGGCTAAAATCACTCGATGACAAACCATTGCTGAAATTTCCCGAGGCGGGGTTCGACAACCTATATGTTGCACAGTCATTACGCCATGGAACAAAACTAAATATTTTCTCTCCATCAAGAAATATCTCATTTAATTTGGGAACAAATTCATCACCGTTTGTCCAGCCACCATGACCAGTCGAGGTATAAATAAGCTTTGCTGCTGAAAGAGTGTCAGTAATTTCAAAATCAACTTTTAATGTATCGGTTCTGAAAAGTCTGCCATAATTTTGTCCCGACATCTCTAGAATATTAACAGTGTTAAATAGTGGTTGCACATATTTTTTACCTGAAATCTCTAATGCTTCTTCGTCCTCAGGATAAAAATCAAACTCCAAGTTCACAATATGGCCACCTTTGTCGTAGTTTCCAATAAATACACCAACCCAAATTTCATTTTGGTCGTCTGGAATTAGATTGGTGATTTCGTTTTTGTAAACAACCTCTTTTGCCCATGGATGATTATTTATTACCCGCATTTCGTTAAAATGACCTGCACCAAATGAAGTAAAAAATCGCATAACTTCTATTTGTGGATTATATGATTCTGTTGCCATGATACCTTGGTATTTTTCAGATTGTTTATCAATGAATAGCGGCAGCTTATCGGTTCCATTAAATAAACCTTCAAGCATAGTAGCTTTGTCGCAATTCGCCGGAATGATAAAAACCGAACCTGTTCTGTCGTATGCATCTCCATTTGAACTTACTTTTAAATTTGCAAAACAATAGGCTCCATTTTTTGCAATTTCTGGTAGTTTAATTTTTTTAAGTATAACTCCACCATTTGATAAGCGATATGTAAAATCACTTTCACAATTTTTCAAATCGTATTTAGGGAGTTCAGTATCAAAATTTATTATTTCATTCTCAAATACTTGCAAAACGGAGTATCTTGATTTTATTTTCAATTCCTCAAACTCAGATTCATTAATTTCAATTGCTGAATTGTAAGGATATTCAGGTAAGGCTTCATAGTCTACATCTTTAATTGAACTTGCAACTACGGTTCTATTTCCATTAATAACAACTTTCAAAACCAAAGCATCTTCGTAGGGGAGGAAACTTTTGTAAGGACTACCTTTAGCCTCTGCCGATTCTGTAAACCAAACTTCTATTTTATTTGAAAAAGAATTGTAAACCATGCATTTGCAATTGTAGTCAAGTATTTTTTCGGTTTTGCCTTTTGATAATATTCCAATATCTAAATCTTTAAATAATGAGGTTGTCATAAATAGCTTTCCATCATAATTCATGATATTTATGTTCTGCTTCCTATTGTAATCGATGTATTGCATTATTTTATCATTATCTTTTGATAAATACACAATTTCATTGGAATAAATCATGCTAAAATCTTGCTCCGCCATATATTTATCATTGGAGAATTGTTGATATGAGATTTCGTATGATAAATCTTCCTTTTGTGCACTTGCTAAAATCGTGAAACTAAAAAAAATTGCAATGATTATAAATGAAAATTTCATAATATTATTTTTGTGCTAATATATTGAAAATACGAGAAAAATCCAAACATTCCATCACCCATATCCTGTGGTCCCTTATCCGCCAACTGGTGGAGAAGGGCCGTCTCCTGTCTATTTTTCTACTTTATCGTTTCAGGCTTAGTTTTTCTTAATGACCAAATTACCAAAAATACCCCTGTTAATACAATTGGAATACTTAGTAATTGTCCCATGTTAAGTTTCATGCCTTCTTCAAAAGCAACTTGATTTTCTTTTACAAATTCAATAAAGAAACGTGCAGTAAAAATCATAATAAAGAATATTCCGAGTAGAAAACCTCCCGATTCGCGGAATCTTTTTACTTTATATAACCTCATTAGAACAATTGAAGTAATAACATAAAAGAATGCTTCGTATAATTGTGTTGGGTGACTAGCTACTGTATCTCCATTACGAACAAAAATAAATCCCCAC
>JBBQCZ010000361.1:0-1985 GCA_038319215.1 Bacteroidales bacterium
GTTGTATTCTTTTGGGTTGTGCGATGCTGTAATAACAATGCCAGATTGACATCCAAGCTGTCTGGTTGTAAATGAGAGTTCTGGCGTTGGTCTTAAACTATCAAACAAATAAACTTTAATGCCGTTAGCGGAGAACACAGATGCTGTTATTTTTGCAAAATATTCGCTATTATTTCTACAATCGTAGGCGATGGCACACTTAATTTGTTTGCCAGGAAACTGCGAAATCAGATAATTGCTAAGTCCTTGCGTTGCCATTCCAACAGTGTATTTATTCATTCTGTTGGTTCCTGCTCCCATAATGCCGCGCAAACCACCAGTTCCAAATTCAAGATCTTTATAAAAAGACTCAGTTAGCAGGTTCTCATCATTATCAATCATCTGCTTAACTTGATTGCGAGTTTCAGCGTCAAAAATTTCCGAAAGCCAGTATTGAGCTTTGTTTTGTAAATCGTTCATAAAATTAGAATTTGGATGTAAAGTTATAAAAAAAGATTGAAGTTTGATGTTTGATTTTTATGAATATTTCATATTTGTATTATTCAATGTGTTTGTTATGCGATGACTTAAAAATGGATAATTATAGTTTTTTTTTTATTCAGACTTTTACATAATATGTTTTGTTTGCAGACGAATGCTTTTATTTTTACTCTAATTATTTGATATTTTAGGCTACATATTTGTCCGCCAGTTGGCTGACATATATGTCAGTAAAAAAGATAATCCTCCTAATACTTTGTCCGGATGCGATGCACTGCCTGCCTAAGGGACATATACGTTTATCAAAAATAGTTATGCGTAAAAAGTAAGTCTTTGCCCTCGCAAAAATGAATTATCTTAAAACCACAAAATATTTTCTTATTTTTGCCTTATAAAACTATTTGAGTGAGTAAATTTAAACGCTTTTACATATATTTCTTTTATCTATTGTTTTGGTTGTTCTTCTTTGAAATTGCCAGAGTGTATTTTATTTTTTTTAATTTAAAAGAGACTTCTGGAGTGGGATTTTGGAATGTAATGGCGACTTTTATACATGGATTTAAACTAGATATTTCTATAGTTTCTTATGTCGGATTTTTTGCAATTCCAATATTTATCATCTCAGCATTTTTCAAATCGCATAAAGTTTTAAAAATTTCGCTCGATATTTATACTGGATTATTTCTCGCAATTTTTGCTCTAATAGTTGTTAGCGATGCAGAGTTATATAAGTATTGGGGATTTAGAATGGACGATACACCATTGCAATATTTTGACAATCCAGCATTGATGAAAGCATCCACCTCAAATTGGCGTTTGGCTTTTCTTGTGTTTCTATATCTTGATTTAGCAATCGGAATGTTTTGGATTTACTATCTGACAGTTGCCAAAAAGATAAAAACAGTAAAACCTGAAAAGTTTTGGTCGCTATCCTATTTGTTAATTGCAGGATGCTTAGTTATTCCGATTAGAGGAGGAGTGGGGATTGTTCCGTTAAATGCAGGGGTAGTTTATTTTTCTGACAACATGTTTGTAAATGATGTGGCAATTAATGTTGTGTGGAATAGCGGAACTTCAATATTTGCAGCAGAGATTGATTACGAAAAATATGAATACTTTAACGAGCAAGAATTAGAAACTTATTTTACAAAAGCAAATGAATCTCCTGATTCTGTTATTAAAATTCTGGATAAAAAACCTAAGAAAATAATATTTATAATTCTCGAAAGCTTTACTGCAAATGCGGTTAATTGGAAAGATTCAGCTAACAGTGTTACTCCAAAATTATTACAATTGTCAAAAGATGGAATTTTCTTTGAAAATTGCTTTGCAAATGGAGACCGTAGCGAAAAAGGAATTGTTTCAATATTTAGTTCCGTACCGCCAATGCCAGGTTATTCAATAATGAAAGATCCAAAGAAATCTCGCAAATTACCTTCTTTAATTTCTAAACTTGGTAAAAATGGTTATAAAACTTCTTTTTATTATGGTGGAGATGTTAATTT
>JBBQCZ010000362.1:0-1961 GCA_038319215.1 Bacteroidales bacterium
CTTTAATACTTTTTTTATGTTCATTCAGGTCGCAATTGTTGTAGCATCATTAATATCTTCACCCACGAGACTTATTCTATTACTTTTTTATTTATATAGCTCCGCTTTTGTTTTCTCCCAGAAAAATAAAGCCATCTTTCTAGTTCATTCAACAGGAACCAGTCTTTTTTCTGAAGGTAAAGTTTTAGATTACTTAAAAATTTACAATACAACAAATACAACAGATTTTCAAATCACAACTAGAGCTTTCCCAAATACTCCTTGGCCTTGGGAAAATTACCCCTACGATTATTGGAAGCTGTGGGTTGATAATAGTTGTGATAAAAATGATTTGGCTATTGAATGTCTTCCATCTATTACCAGTGGGTATGATTTAGTTATATTTAAACATTGTTACCCTGGTGCTGGTATTGTACCAGATACTAAGAGACCAGATATTACCTCAAAGATAAAAAGTTTGGAGAATTACAAACTTCAATATCGCGCTCTTCGCGATTTGATGGATCAAATGCCCGATAAGAAGTTTATGGTTTGGACATTGGTTCCACTTCATCGTTTGGCTACTAACGCTGCTGCTGCAGCCAGATCAAATGAATTTGTAAACTGGGTAAAAACTACTTGGTTAAAGGAGGATAATAAACAGCACCCCAACATTTATATCTTCGATTTCTATTCTCTTGCTGCAGAGTTAAACGAGAATCCTATAAGTGGACAACAATATTGCCTTAAATACGATTATGAAGGTAGCCATACTGCAAATGATTCGCATCCAAACGCAATGGCAAACCAGAATATTGGACCACTTTTCGCACAAGCCGTCATCAACGCCTTGTCAGAAACACGCGTGGATAATATTTCTATAAAATCTCAGCTTGGAAATTCACTTGGCTTTAATGTTTTTCCAAATCCGTATCAGGACAAAATAACCATTGAGTTTGATAAATTGCCTAAAGAAGGTGCAATTATTGAGATTAGGAATTCAACCGGCCAACTTCTTCTGAAAAGAAGGATCTTAAAGAATCGTTCCGAATGGTCATTATCCAATTATTCAAGCAATATCTATTACATCACGATGATTAATTCATCAAGAAAAATTACGAAAAAGTTGGTTAAAGGCTTTTAAGTTCTTTACGTGAAATTTCCCATTCTAAAATATTTTTGCTCTATAACGTTTGGTATGGTTAAGGGTAGAAAATGAATACAGAAAATAGAAAATCATATTTCGCCAGTTTTATGAAGCCGATACTGTGAAGCTGTATACTATTAATGACCCCCAGTAAAACTGGGGGGGGGTACACAAGTAATGCAAACAGAATGAATCAATATAAAATAATATTTCTTCATCATAGCACCGGAGCTGTAATTAATAATAATGGAATAAAACCAATTCGGTTTATTGGAAGATTTATAAAATTAAAATCACACACTGAAAAGCAAATAATTGCATACAACAAGGAGAATAGAACCAACTATGCTTTTAACGATCAGATTTTCCCTAAAGAAGAAATTTATGGTTGGAACAATTACCCCTACGATTATTACAATATATGGGTTAAACATGCTGGCAAAAACCCATATTTAAATGAACCAACTCTGGAGATGTTGACAAAACAATATGCTATGATTATTTTCAAACATTGTTTTCCTGTCAGCAATATTCAGGAAGATATCAATCAACCGGATATTAATTCAGACAGAAAAAGTCTTGAAAACTACAAACTTCAATACCTGGCTCTAAAACAGAAATTATATGAATTTCCGGACACAAAATTCCTGCTATGGACAGGAGCAGCCCAGGTTGAATCCAATACAACTAAAGAACAGGCAAAGCGTGCCAAAGAATTCTTCGATTGGGTGAAAAACGATTGGGATTCACCAAACGACAATATTTATATTTGGGATTTTTATATGTTGGAAACAGAAGGTTCCCTTTATTTGAAAAATGAATATGCTGTTAATCC
>JBBQCZ010000363.1:0-1957 GCA_038319215.1 Bacteroidales bacterium
ACTATCATACGTTTAATGGAAAAACAGAGAAAGGTTGTTGAAAGTGTACATCCTTAATTGCTAAAAACTGTACATCGCTAATTGCTAAAACCTGTGCATTCTTAATTGCGAAAAAATGTACATTGTTATTTACCGATTACATTTTGATGGATATTTTACTATTGATATTGATTTGGCACGGCAAATTGTCAAACCAATTGGATTAAAATAGTTCATGAAAAAAAGATTTTTAAATCAGATAATGTTGGTGCGTACCCATAATTCATTGAGATGACCTGCATTTACGGCATCCTTTCAACACTAGTTTCCAAAAGAAGCGATTTAAGGCATGATCTCTTATAGGGTGAAAGGATTTTCCTGCTCACTACATACGTTTTGAAAACAAGGCGAGGACAGGGTTACCCCCCCCTTTTATTATACAGGATCGAAAGCTATTTACGTCACAATCTCATTTTTGAAATTGACAATTAGTCCGAGAAATATTTTCCGAGACCTAAAACCCCATTGAAAATCTATATTAATAATTATCTTGTTGGCTTTTTGGGAACTGATACTAATTGCATACTTGGAAAGGACACAACACTTTCGATGCTAAGTTATTTTATATCATTTTATGAACTAATTGGGTTTTCGAACCTGAACCTTTGAAGAAACTAACCATACTCCAAATATCCCAGAAAAAATATTCGACAATATTTCCTTTTACAGAATTTAAATTAATTAACTAATCCAACCTATTATGAAAATCAAGATTCTATTTCAATTTACTTTAATGATTACATTATTAACTTCATGTACATCTCCAAATTATTTTCAAGTATACAAAACGGTACCAGTTGACAATACAAATTTAAAAGGAGATTATTTAGTTTATGAAGACGAGAATTGTAAGGTTTTTTATAATTTCTGGACTGATAACGGAGATATTGGTTTTCTTTTTTCAAACAAAACAGATCAAACAATTAAGTTAAACTTAGAACAGAGTTACTTTATTTTTAACGGTATCGCCCAGAGTTATTATCAAAATAGAACTTATACAAATACAAAGAATTCGGGGATAACTTCTGTAAATACTATCGGTGCATCTAAGATGTATACCGGTATTAATTATTTCGATTTACTTCAAACTAATAAGATATTGGCAACAAGTTCTTCCGGTGCAACTTCCTCAGAGGAATATTCAGTTACATATGCCGAAGAAAAGGTTGTATCTATCCCTTCAAATGCATCTAAGATAATTACGGAGTTCTCTATAACTAATTCATTTTTCAGAGATTGTGAATTGTTGAAATATCCCACAAAAAATGAAATTAAAACAAAGTCATTTACAAAATCAACAAGCCCAATCGTTTTCAGTAATAGAATAGTATATTGGAAAGAATTAGATCAGCTTCCAATAAATTTTGTTAATGAATTTTTTGTATCAGAAATAACAAATTATGCTGAAAATGATATAACCGAAAGAAAATATGAGGAATTCTGTGACCAAAAGAGTAGCGTTTCTAAATTATTCTTTAAAGAAGTTTCCCCTGACAAGTTTTATTTAAAATATACTAAAGGAATGGATTATTGGAAACATTAATTATTATTTGATTATTCGAAATACTAACAAGCCGGGAGGGTGTAGAAAAGGTTTACGAATCAAAACTAAATAAACTCTCCCGGTTTTGATTTTAAGATCGATTGCTGTCTCGTCTGTAGGTGTCCGTCTTGAATCGTACTATTTGATCATTTGTTACGAATTAAACCACTATCTCTAATGATGCAGCAAATCCCAAGTCGAATCAACTAAGTCCTTAAATAAGGTTCTGTGACTAGCTCCACACCAATTTTCATTTATATACATTTGTTTATTTAAACGATTAAGCTATATTTGCTGTTCTATAGCTCTTATTTTTGATTACAATATTATAACAACATGATAATAAGAGCATTAAATGTTAGTGAATGGAAAAAA
>JBBQCZ010000364.1:0-1946 GCA_038319215.1 Bacteroidales bacterium
TTTAAACATTTATCTCAAAGGTCTTACAGAGTACAATTTGATTGACTTAAACAAAGAAGTAATCCAACTGACAGAGTTTGGACAAGAAGCCCTAAAAAGCAAACTGAAATACAAATACTACTTCGCCACAACCGAGCTATTTGAAAACCAAACAGCATGGGGAGAAACTTTTGATTTTTCTTTCAAAAATGTTTTTGACATAGAAAACAAAATAGTTCACGAAAAGGAAAACGAAAAGGTAACATTTGAAAATCCTGAATTTAAACAAAGATTGCAATTTCAGTTGTTTGAAAACAATATTTACAACGGAGAAATTGTTGAATTGATTGAAAGCAACCCATACATCAGCTATAAAATAAATTCTATACAGTGCGATATTACTTCATTTGACAATTCATTCAATATTTCAATTTACAAATCAGGAATTGGCAAACCTGAAATTGTCGGTTTAATTGAACTTTCAGAGAATACGGAAATTAGAGAGCAGTTAATTCGCAAAGGAATGTACCATCACATTCTTACAGATAAAAATTCCATTACCGTACAAGATATTGAAATGTACATTGACTTATGGAATTGGAAAGAACTTGCAGAAAACCCAAAAATTGATTGGAACGATGAAATTATTTTTAAACTATTCCTTGAAAATGGAAACGGAAGCGTTTGGAGTACTATTTCCGAAAAAGCACCGATTGAAAACATAAAATCCATAATTCAGGAATATGCTGATTATTGGAATTGGACTTCGCTAACAGAAAGATTTGACAATGGTTTTATCAAAGAGCAAGTTGAAAAGTACAATTGGAATTTTGAGGAACTTTCATATAAAGAAACAGAACTTGTAATATCGTTACTTTCAAATTCAGCACTCAAAGACTGTGATTGGGATTGGAACTATTTATCAAAAAACTTACCTGATAGATTTATTGAAGAAAACATTGAGAATTTCAATTGGGATTTTTACGAAATAACGGTAAGTAAAAATGATGTTTTCAAAAACACTTTCATCAAATACCGAGATAAACTTGAAACACTAATTTCAAAGTCTTGGAATTGGAAATTCATTTCGGAAGAAATCAATCTCAATTTTCTACACAAAAACATTTCAGGACTTGCAAGCAAATTAAATTGGCACTCGGTTTTAAATCGTTTCTTCAATAACGAAGAATTAACCGCCAAATGTTTGAAAGAAGAATCGTTTAAATCTCTTTTAAAACAGCATTTACCCGAGAACTTCGTTGTGGCACATCAAAAATATATCTGGACACCAAACCTTATTAATTTTTTTGAACAGCAAAATCTGATACAGTGGGAAAGTAAAACTTACATCAATGGTTTTGATACAAACGAAAATGTTGATTGGAATAAAACCGTTTTTCAAAAATATCATAGTCGGATTACGACAGAAAAAGGATTTTTAAATGTAAGCCAACAAATTTCAGATTACAGTTTGATAGAAGAATTTCCGGATTTTGCTTGGAATTGGGAAGGAATATCGCAGAATATTAATCTGATTAGCAACATTGCCTTTATTGAAAAGGCTTTTGTTGGGGAGTTTTATTTTTCAAACAATCTACTTTGGGTCGAAATTTTATCGCAATCAACTTTTGATGTTGAGTTTTGGAACAAGAACTTAGAAGCGTTTCACAATACAACAGATAGCGTAAAACAAATTCTGTTTTGGAAATCACTAACTCAAAAAGAAAATCAAGATTATATTTTTGCAAATAGCCATTTCCCTTGGAATTGGAGTTTCATTACAGAAAATAGCACAAAAGAAACCATTCTTGAAAGTTTTGAAGATGAAGAATTGTTTGAAAAATAAAACTCCCCAACAAAAGCCTTTTCAATAAAGGCAATGTTGCTAATCAGATTAATATTCTGCGATATTCCTTCCCAATTCCAAGCAAAATCCGGAAATTCTTCTATCAAACTGTAATCTGAAA
>JBBQCZ010000365.1:0-1930 GCA_038319215.1 Bacteroidales bacterium
AATATAATTCTCCATAAAGTATATGCGAATCGGCTGTATAAGATATAAAAGTTGAGCCATCAGTGCTGGCACCTTTCGTTATTAAATAGTTTGTACACGATTTGGAATTTGAATTAACCATAAAAACAAATACCAAAGAAATTAGTGTTACATGAAATATTTTTTTCATAAATAATTGATAATTTTGGATTGTTATTAAATTATAAGGAATTTAGCTTTATAAACTTGTGTTTTCGACTGTTCTAATCATTAATAAATGTTATGCAAAGATAAGAATAAAACAGAAATAGGAAAAGTGATTCAAGCTGAATTATAACAATACTATTGCATAAAATAGTTTCAAAAAATTACTTTTTATATTAAATTCGTGCCTTCAATTAAAAAACTTAAAATACCTTTTCGATTATTAACATAAATAAAAATGAAAAAACTGATCGCATTAATAGTAATTTCAACATTTGTACAAATTACATTTGCACAAAAATTAGTTTCTATAACTCCTACGCATAAATCTGTAGTTCTTGAACGATTTACAGGAGTAAGATGTGGTGGATGCCCTGCAGTCGGAGCTTTTTTGGATAGTGTAATATATGAGGTACATAAAGGGAAAGCAATGATGGTAAATTTTCATCCACAATCTTCTCATTATACCGTGCCTGATAAACCCGGAGGATATGCAATTCATCGAAAAAATGTTAATTATTTATATGATGTTATTGTAGCTTCAGAACCTATTGGTAATTATATTTTAAATAGAAAACACTGGTGGTCAACCAATCCTCAGGGAATGTGGTGCTGGAATGATACGGATATTGCTAAAATGGACAGGATTATTTCCGAGATATCGCCAGTAAATTTAGGATTGGAGTCGCATTATAATTCAGCTACAAAAACTCTTACTATTAATACCGAATTGTTTTATACTTCCGCAGTAAGTAATCCCAATGGTTTGATTATAATACTTAAGGAAGCAGGTGTTCATGCAAATCAAAACATTATTGGAAAAGGTTATGTTGACTATGTTCATGAACATTTATTCAGAGAGGTTTTGTCGCACACAGGTGCTAAAGGAGCAGACAGCATGACTCTGGCAAATGGAGATAATGTTGGTGCTGGTTTTAGTAAAAATCAATTGGTAAAAAAAACATATACCTTTGTTAACGGATCTACAGGAGAGGAATACAATATGGATAGTTGTACAGTAATGGCTTATATTATAGACAATACTGCACATCAGATTTATACCGGATTTGAAGTTAAAGCAAATGGAGGTACAACTGCCACATCCATCTCTGAAATAAAGAATAAGCCCGAAATGGAAGCTCAGTTAATATATAATGATAATTTAATAACCATCTGTATAAAAAACACTACAGAAAAAATCGATTTTAATATATTTAATCTGATGGGGGAAAAAATCGATATTAACAGAGAATCTGATTACATTTTTAAAATCAACAAAAGCAGTGTAGTTGCAGGAGTTTATATTTACAATGCTATTAATAAAAACGGGGAAAATATTTCCGGAAAATTCATCATAAATTAAATCATTCTAATTTTCTTTAAAACTTAATTATATGTTAAGAATACTTTTGATTGCCTATTTATTACTTACGAATCTGTCATTTATTAATTCTCAGGTTTTAGAATTATCACCAACAACAGAAACTCGAAAAGGCAAACCATCTGATTTTGAAATTTCAATAGAGGCTAAGTTAATTAATAAAACCACTTCTGCTTCAAATTTTAAATGGGTAAGAAAACTGAATTTGCCAATTGGGTGGGATTTTGGCATTTGTGATCCAAAGTTTTGTTATTCAGGAGAAGTCAGTTTAGGTAACTTTGATAGAGACTCAAACACCGACGGGTATTTTTCTTTTCATTTTATACCTAACAATATTGAGGATACCGGAACGGTTCAGTTAATAGT
>JBBQCZ010000366.1:0-1899 GCA_038319215.1 Bacteroidales bacterium
GGGTTTGATGACATTTTCTGGTAGTCGTCCGTATTTGAAAGATATTGTTGTTGCAAAAAACTATTTAAACGAAAAAGAGCTTCGTTCGCTAGGGCAAATAGTATCGGGATATCTTGATTTTGCAGAACGTCAAGCCGATCGCGAACAAACGATGACAATGAAAGATTGGGCTGAACACTTAGATAAAATCTTGCTAATGAGTGGAGAAAAACTATTGCAAGAAGCTGGTTCTATAAGTCACGAAAAAGCGATTGAAAAAGCAAATACAGAATATAAAAAGTATCAACAAAAAACACTTAGCGAAGCAGAAAAAAACTACTTAGAGAGTTTAAAAGTTTTAGAAAATCGTACTAAATCCAATTAATTCTAAATAAAAAGATAGGGGAAGAAAAAACAGTGATTAAACTTATTGCTGTTATTCCTTAATCCAGCGCACAAGTTGATGTGTTTTTTTATCGAACCATAACCACTCTGGATTCCATGAATCTTGAATTTCAATAAAATTCGATACTATAAATTTTCCATACAATTTGCTGATAAAACACAGAAATTCGGAATTTCCGAATTTCAGCAAAAAACACCTTTGTATTACAATCTCGATGTTAATTTCGGCAGGTTATAGGGTAAAATCGCGGCAAGGAACACAATTCAGAATTTGGGACACAAAACGTATTCACGAGTAAATTGTAAAAGGCTTTACAATGGACGACGACCGCCTAAAACAAGAGGGAGCACGCAGCCGCTATTTTGAAGAACTCTTGCAGCGCATTAGAGATATCCGAAGCAGTGAACGAAATTTTTACCAAAAAGTAACCGATATTTATTCTACCAGTATCGACTACAAAAAAGATGAAGACTTAACCAAATCGTTTTTTGCTAGCGTTCAAAATAAAATGCACTTTGCCATTAACGGACAAACGGCAGCCGAAATGATAAACAGTAGAGCAGATGCCAATCAACCTTTTTTAGGACTTACCAACTTTAAAGGCACTTATATCACGCATCAAGTGGCAGATTAATGAAAATGCAGGATTGGATTCAAAAGTTAGATGATTTTTTAAAAGCAAGTGAAAAAGAGTTATTGACCCATGCAGGAAAGGTAAGCCATAAAATGGCTATTGAAAAAGCAAGCTTGGAATATGAAAAATAACGAAAGACAGAAGATAAAAACTACATATCTGATTTCGACCGAGAAATGAAACAATTAGAACAAAAAATAAAGAGAAAATAATATGCCCAATATAGTATAACCCGTCCTGAAAAATTCACATCTAATCTCTACATCCCTCGCATCAAATTTTTTTACTGTTCTACTTCTTCAATCTCCCACAAACCATTAAGTTTTTCTAAATTTACGCTAAATCGTAGTTTTGCTGGGTGACAGAATAAAACCAGACTAGAGGAATTACCCGAAATTGATAATTGCTCAATCGTAATATAGTCGGTAATATTATTGAAAAACATTTCGTCTATTGTCATTAAACGAAGATAATTGCCCTCTGCAGAATTTTCGGACTTATAAAATAAAACTCCGTTATCCTCAATAATGCAAAACTGCTTTTCGCCAATTTCTACATTTTTTACATAAGGTGAAATCTCTTGATCTTGCAAACATACATTTACAATCTCTTGTTGCTCGCGATTTTGCGAAATAGCAACTAAAGATATTAATATGAAAAATAAAAATAATACACTTTGTTTCATAATGCTCTGAATTATTATACAATTAACGTAATTTAATTGGTTAATATTATTCCGATGCGCAATATTGTGTTGTTAATGTTATAACTCCAGTTGGATGCGGAGCTTAAAATAAATTGAAAACTATATGAAATATTTGTTTTTAATACTAATTTTGAGAAATATTGTGTGGGTAATTTATAGGGATATGATAGTTAG
>JBBQCZ010000367.1:0-1893 GCA_038319215.1 Bacteroidales bacterium
TAAAAGATTTTCGTCTTGAGCATGGCATAATGGATATTTCTTCACAAACAGCCTTTGTTTTTGACAAATATCAAAATTTGGATAAAGAAAGGGCCGTTGAAACATTGAAATTAAAATATTACAACTATCTTTTAGATTATCTAAATACCACCTCTGATTTAAAGGATATTATGGCGCCTTCGGTCATGAATATTCAGGATCTTGGGCTCAATAGTTTGGTAGCGCAATTGCGTGAATTATCGCAAGAAAAAAGCTTATTAATGACGAGTTCAACTTCTAAAAACCCCTATTTAAACACCCTTGATTTACAAATTGAAACAACAAAAAAAGCATTAATTGAGAATGTCAAAAATATTGTCAGTGTTTCAAAAATAATAATTGATGAGACCAACTTACGCATAAAAGAAATGGAATCTCAAGTCAGCAAGCTTCCTGGCACTGAGAAAGAATTTTTAGGCATAAAAAGAAAGTTTACTGTTAGTGATCAAATGTATAATTTCTTATTACAAAAAGGCTCTGAATCAAGTATAGCCAAAGCATCAATTATTCCTGATAATAAAATACTTGACAAAACTATTTTGGAAAACAGAGGCTCGCCAATTTCACCAAAAAAGAAAATGAATTATATTATTGCCTTAATAATTGGTTTTTTGATACCTGCAGGCAGTATTTTATTGAAAGATTTCTTTAATGATAAATTATCTGATAAGAGAGATATTGAAACTAGAACAAAAATTCCTATTGTCGGTGTTGTTTCGCACAGTAATCTGGGAATCAATACAGTAGTTGCCGACAAACCCAAATCGGTTGTAGCCGAAACTTTTAGAGCAGTAAGGATTAATTTGCAATTTTTCTTAAGAGACCCTCAAAAGAAGGTAATTGCCGTAACCTCAACAGTATCAGGCGAAGGAAAGACTTTTTGTTCGATTAATATTGCCTCTACATTTGCATTTACAGATAAGAAAGTTGTATTGGTGGGTTGTGATTTGAGGAAACCACGTATTTTTTCTGATTTTGACTTACGCAACGACAAGGGTGTCACAACCTATTTGATAGGCAAATCTAGTCTTGAAGAGATTATCAATAAAACCAGGGTTAAAAATTTGGATATAATTACTGGTGGGCCAGTTCCACCAAATCCAGCTGAGTTATTAGAATCAGAAAATATGTCGAATTTAATACTGAAGCTCAAAACAATGTATGATTATATCATTATTGACACCCCTCCTATAGCATTTGTAGCTGATGCATTTACAATATTGAAAGATGTTGATGCTTATGTTTTTGTTGTACGACATAAAATTACATTAAAGAAAGCTATAGACAATCTTAATGATGTAAAGCAGAATATAAATATTCCTAATTTAAGTATCCTTATGAATGGCTTAAAGTATGAATATTCCAAATATGGCTATACAAATTACGGTTATGGCTATGGATACGGATACGGATATGGCTATGGGTACGGATATCATGAAGATGATGAATTAGAAAATTTGAAAAGCAAAAAGACTAAAAAGGGATTTTTTCGTAAATTTTTCAATAGTTAATTTTATTAAGCCTCATCCGAATTGTCAGCAATCATAACTATATGAAAGACATTACGAAGCCAGACTTTGCGCCTATAAAAAACTGGTTGAACAACTTTGAACACCCATTAATAATATCTGGGCCATGCAGTGCAGAAAGTGAAAAGCAAGTTTTATCAATTGCTCAATCGTTAAGTACCATCAAACAAGTACGCATTTTTAGAGCGGGTGTTTGGAAACCTCGAACAAGTCCTCATTCATTTCAAGGCGTGGGAGATAAAGCCCTTAAGTGGTTACAGAAGGTAAAAGAAGAGACACACTTACTTACATCCACAGAGGTGGCTTCGCCACAGCATGTAGAAGC
>JBBQCZ010000368.1:0-1838 GCA_038319215.1 Bacteroidales bacterium
ATTAAGATAAGCGGAATAGTTTTTTTGCATATTAAAATTAAGCTGCCGCCTAAAGCAAAACCTATTAATATTACATTTAATGCCAATATCGCAAATATTGTATCAGGAATTGGGGCTCTAAAAATTATAGGTGCAACAAAATATGTAAATGTAAAAGTAATTAAGCTTGAAACAAACATTACCCTTGAAAACAAAAGCACACCAATTGTTACAATTATACCCGCTATAATACTTGGCTGAAAAAGCATTATGCCCATAGCTATAAAATAGTGTTGTAAAAAAACTGGAAGCATTTCAAGATTATTCTTATACAAGATAAATTCTTGAAACTCCACATTTTTGTAACTTCTTAAAAAAATAAAAAAGATAATAAGGGTTATGATGAAAGGATAACTTAACCCTGGAAGATTAAATCTTTCTGCAAGAAAATTTTCTACTACCGCTGAAATGAAAAATGCAAATATTATAAATAGAGGCAGAAGCCAAAAAATGTACTCCGCTGGTTTAAAAAAGAAAAATACAGCAGCACCAAAAAGAATTCCGTTAAAACCATAAAAACCAGATTTTATTTTGTCTTTATTAAATTTCAATAATAAGGCAATAAGATTTGTTAACAGACCTCCAAATAAAGCTCCAAGACCAATTGCAGGTATTGCAATTGTAGAAATTAATGCTAACAGCCCAAACCACCTTTTATTACAAAAGAAAATTTGAGCATAGCTATATAAAACTGAGTCAATAAAAAATTGCATTACTCTTTTGGTTTCAATTTTAATGGAATAATTTCATTGCTTGTTACGTCTTCCAGTTTTTCTGCTTTTTTAATAACTTCAACAGAACCATCTTCCATAATCATTACAATATTGGGTCTTAAAGTAATAAACTGCATCCATTGGGTCATATTATATGCACCAACGTAATGAATTATAATATTATCTTTTAACTGCAAAGTGGGAAGCTCTATATCTTCTCTTACGCAGTCAATATTCATACACAACGGTCCAAATAAAGATGAGTTTTCAGAGTATGAACCTCTATCTTGTGCAACTGAAATTTTGTGTTTATACCAAAAAGATGTAAAAAGAATATTTACGCCGGCATCAATAATTACTATTCTTTTACCAAATGAATTTCTTTTATTAGCAATAACAGAAGAAATAAGAAAACCAGCATCGTCTATTAAAGCTCGTCCCGTTTCAAGTATTAATTTTGGAAGCTCATCTGTATTTAATCCGGATCGATAAAAAGCATCTATAATTGCATCAGCAAATTGTTCAATTGAAGGAATGATTTGCTCTGCTTTTAAATATTGGTTTATAAGATTATTGTTTGAAGGAAATCCTCCACCTAAATCTAAGTATTCTAATAAATGCTTATATACTGCTTTGGTACGTATTAATAGCTCCATTAGGTTGGCAGCTGCAATTGCATATGCGTCTGTTGACATCATATATGTACCAATGTGACAATGCAACCCCTTTAGTTTTAAGTTTGGAGAAGACATAATTCGGCATATTGCCTGCCATGCTTCACCACTTTCGTAATTAAATCCAAATCTATCCCATTTAGGATAAATGCCCACATCCATATTAATTCTTATGGCAATATTAGGTGTAAGTGAAAATTGATTTGAAAGTTCTATTATTTTAAAGAGCTCATCAAAATTATCAATATGAATATAAGCACCCTCTTTAGCTGCTTTAATTATACTTTCGTCGGTTTTTGCTGGACCATTAAATATAATATTGCTGCCTTTAACATTCAGTTTTCTTGCCTTTTCATATTCAAATTCAGATACTACCTCTGCCCAGCTGCCTTCTTGATGAAATATTTGGCAA
>JBBQCZ010000369.1:0-1828 GCA_038319215.1 Bacteroidales bacterium
GGAGCTGTCGTTTAGACAATGAGATCTTTGTCTTTCCAGAACCTTTAACAGGAGATTTTGAACAAGGCTACGGCATATTTGAATACTACAAAATTAGTGAAAAAGTATGTGTTTCAACATCGATACTAACGCGCAATAAAAACATAAATATAAAAATTGAGCATCTTCCGAAAAGCCTTAGTGTAGATAGTGCGAAAATGGAAAAAGGAGTGATCATCTTTACCTCGAAACCTATCAATAGTGCAAATCCAACAGGTTTTTCAGATATAAAATCCTATCTAAACTGTTTTAAATATGGAGTAAAAGGATTTGTAGATTACGCTGAAAAAAAAGGAATAAATTTTCCTGTTGCGCTAGTAATAATTCACAGAAACCATAATTATGTAGGGCAGTCGTTTATTATTGATAAAGTGCATAAAAATTTAAAAATCAATACAGGCAGGTTTGCTTATTTTAGAGTTTATGAGGATGTTTTTAGCCGAATTAAAGATAAGGACGATTTTGACTATTTGAAAGGAAAAAAAGTGGGATTAGTAGGCCTTGGCGCGATTGGATCAGTAGTTGCTATTGAATTAGCTCGCTCCGGGGTTGGAAATTTTATCCTTATAGATCGCGAGAAACTCGAAATACAAAATATTGGAAGGCATGATTTAACGTTGAAAGATATAGACAAGTATAAAGTGGATGGAGTTAAAGAAAAAATTTTAGATATTAATCCAAAGGCAAATTGTGAAAATTACAATTTTGACGTTTTAGATGATTACTCATTTAATCTTTATAATTTGTTTAGTTGTGATTTAGTAATATCTACAATGGACGATCAAGAAGCAAAATACGCTATTGATTCAACATTAGTCCCAAATGGAAAAAAAGTGTTATATTCAGGAGCTTTCTATAACTCTGTTGCCGGTTTTGTTTTAGTTTCTGATAAAAAAATGGGCTGCTTCAAATGCATATCACAACTAATGGACTTAATGGCTGACAATAAAGAAATCCCAGATTTTAGTGCGATGGTTCCGAGGAATAAAGAATACAATTGTGGGATGCCTACATTTCCTGGAGGAAGTATAAATACACACACTGTTTCTCTTTTAATAGCAAAAATTGCAATTGATATACTATTAGGAAAACGAGAGGTTAATAGCTCTGGACAGCCATATAACTTATATTTGATAGGAAATGAGAAAATTACACTGGAAGGTAAACGATTCTTTGAAGGGTACATGGACACTAAAAAGTATGGTTTGCCTGGTAGATTGGGATGTGAAATATGTGATCAAGAAATAGAAATATCTGAAGATGAAATTAATCAATATAATTCCATTATGGAGAATTTATAAAATGATAGTTTACATTAGTAGAGATACATTGAGGTTTATATGTCAAGAAGTAACCGTGTCGAGAAATATAGAAACAGGTGGAATTCTTTTAGGTGTAATTCTTCAAACTGGAGATAATCTTATTACGCATGCAATCGGACCAGGCCCAAATGCTATTAAAAGGAGCAATGAATTTCGGAAGGATTTTAAATACTCTGTAAAAATGCTGAATCACATGTATAAAAAGTATTCGGTAGATTTTCTTGGAGATTGGCACAAACATCCAAGCAACGGGGTTAGGTATAGCGCGAAAGATTATGCTTCGATGGTCAGAATTACCCGAATTAATTCTAGGCCTTGCTTCTTTATAACTCATAGTCCGCTGAATATATTGTAAAAAAGTAAGAATTAATTTTTTGATTTTAAAATTGACCCCTGATAAATAAGTCTTCCGGTATTTCCAAATATTTCATAACTGTTCTGACATTTTCTTTTAGTGGTTCATTATA
>JBBQCZ010000370.1:0-1815 GCA_038319215.1 Bacteroidales bacterium
ATACCTAAAATATACAACAAACAGTCCAACCTGTCATTCCTGCGAATGCAGGAATCTCTTTTTTTTTAGATTCCGGGACTTCGCCCGGAATGACAAAAGAATGAGTTTTATCAATAGGCATGATAACGGATAGCCATATAATAAAATTAAATCCGATGAAAATAGTAAGTATAAAAGAAACAAAAGTGGTTGAAACTCCTCATAAAGTTGATGTTCGTAAACTTTATGATTATGATAATGCCCAAGTAATGCACATGACCCTTAAAGCAGGGGAGTCATTAAAACCACATATTACGCCTGTTGATGTGTTTTTCTATATTCTTGAAGGAATTGTAGATGTTCAAATTGGAGATGAAACTGTTTCTGTTGAAAAAGATAATTTAGTTGAAAGCCCTAAAGGGATTATTCACTGTTTATCAAATAGCTCAAAATCTATTGCAAGAATTTTGGTGGTTAAAGCACCTAAGCCAACAACTCAATCAAAATTACTGTAATAATTAATTGTTTTAGACAATTAAAACAAACGAGCTATGCATAAATTAAGAATTGGAGGAAAAAAATTGCACAATCATCTGTTTGTGACGATTTCTATTCTTTTGATTTTGATTGGTGTGGCTTCGTTTGTTTTACTTCAAAATGCAACAAAGCTAAAAGGGCTTGAAAAAAACAGATTTTTACTATATATTCTTAGCAATGAGCTGAAAGAGAGTTCGGAGGATTTAACAAAATATTGTCGTAATTATGTTGTAACAGGCGACAGTGCTTGGGAACAAAAATATTGGGAATTACTTGATATTAGAAATGGTATAAAGCCAAGAGCGAATGGAAGAACTATCGCTTTAAGGGATAGTTTACTTAAATTGGGGATTGTTAAAGAGGAGTTTGAAAAATTATCGCTTGCTGAAAAAAATTCTGATGACTTAGTGTGGTCGGAGAAAGTAGCTTTCAATGCAGTAAAAGGTCTTTTTGCCGATTCATCAAAAAGATTTACGATTAAAGCAAAACCCAACACACTATTGGCCCAGGAAATGGTGTTCAATAAAAAGTATCACAATTTTAAGGAAAGCATAATGCAGCCCATAACCGAGTTTAGCACTATGCTTGATAAACGTACTTCTTTGGAGATCCAAAAGCAGAACTCAAAGAATATATTATTACTTGTTTTAATTGGCTTAATCATACTAGTAACTCTTACACTCTCATTTTACGCAATAATCATATTACGTAAAGAAAACATAGGCAAGATTCAAGAACTGCAAAAATCAAATGAGACAATTAAAGCAAATGAAGGGAATCTTCTCCAGCAAAATGAGGAGATAAAAACTTTACTTGATAATTTGAAGGAGGTAAATACCAAATTAGGAGAGCTGAATGCAACTAAAGACAAATTTTTCTCAATCATTGCGCATGACCTAAAAAGTCCATTTAATACCTTACTTAATTTCAATAGCTTATTGATAGAAAATTTAGCTGAATGCAGCTCTAACAAAACACAGCAATTAGCACAAATGATGTATGACTCAGCAAGTCATACTTATAAGCTGTTGGAGAATTTATTAGAGTGGGCTAAGATTCAAACGGGTAGGATAGAACCTAAATTTGTAAATATAAAGCCTTCAAAATTAATAACCGAAATAAAGCTTTTAATCGAACCTCTTGCAAATAATAAAAAAATAATATGCATATCCGCTAATGTACCAGAATAATTATCTTTACAAAAACACTTGAGATGAATTTTATCGATTTTGTAAAGAAATATCCAGATGAAGCCAGCTGCATAAAACACTTTCGAACCGTCAAGGAGCGAAAAGGAGT
>JBBQCZ010000371.1:0-1805 GCA_038319215.1 Bacteroidales bacterium
AGCACTTTCAATCCAGATAGGGAGTTGTTTAAACAAGAAATTACGAAAATGGTTTTCATCGATAAATCTAATTTTTGGTACTGAGTATTGAGTAGATTTTGGCAAAACTTTTAATTCATTAATTAGAATTTCGGTTGCTGCTTTTTTATTTTTTAACTTTTCTTCTTCGTCTTTATATAGTATTTCTAAATCTTCAATCGGCAAGGCAAAAAAATAACGATTTTCTCCTCCTAAATCTTCTTGAATAACTCTTTTTTTAATTAATTCTTTAGAAACACTATAAACCGTGGTGCGGTTTATTCTAGTTATCTTAGAAATATCGGTTGCAGATAATTTACCGTACTCAATAATACACAAATAAATTGCGATTTCTTTTTCGTTAAAGCCAAGTTGTTTTAAATATTGTTCGATCATATACCTACATTATAGCTTGTTGTTGAACAATAGTCAACAGTATTAATTCATTTAATTTTAGCAAATTTAATTACATAAAAGATGAATAATGTTGTAATTGTATTGACAAGATAAATAAAATATAGTATACTTTAATTATAAAGATATAGCACCTTTACAAATAAGATTACATTTGATTAATTACCAAATTCATCTAGCTAGGTGTATTTAGTAATTAATCAAATATAGAAAATCTTAAAAAATAAAAAACCATGAAAACAACTAAATGTATCTCTAAAGACAAATCTTTAATTATTGAAACTATTAACCCTATCATAACAAGAATCGCAGAAAAAAATGCACCATGGAAAGAGCTTATTTCTGGTAATGCGGGGTTAATATTCGAAGGAAACAAAAGAACAATTATGAGCTTTGCTCCAAATGCCCGATTTAATGATGATGATAGTATTAAAGCTATCGGCAGTTTTAATTTTACTTTTCAAGAAAAAGAGATATCACCTGAAACAACCTTCGATGTCTATGAATTAGTAAAAGATTCAAACTTTATTAAACTTTTTAATAGCTTTAATACTGATTTTGAGAAGCTTATCATGACACAAGCTCAAATTATGCATTTCTGCGAAAAGTACGCTAATTATTTAGAACAACACAACCTTTTTTTCATGAAATCAAAGCACTATGATGATTATTTTTATGTAATTGTTTGTGTTTCTCTTTACCCTGAAGAGAAAAAGGGGTTAAAGGCTTTCATTTTACCTATTGGGCAAATCATAAAATTAAGAGCTTCGGATCGCTATCGAATTGTTGTTCCTAGATAGTTAACTGAATAATCCTCAATCTGTGAGTAAAATTGGATACAAGACAATAATTTAGCGAAAATTATCTCAAAGTTTAAACAGAGAAAACCGTCTACACAAAGTGGGCGGTCTTTTTTTATCCTAAAATTTATCCCCACTTCTTAATTTCGCTAATAATTCCATCGATATTTTCCGAAATATCGGACTTTAGGACTACAGCTAGGAGAATTTGGCATAAGCAATTGTCAATATAGACTATTTTCTAGTCTTTAATAAATTGACAAAACTCTTAATTAATACTAAGATAAATAAAATTTAATAGTACCTAAAAAATAAAATAAAAAATCATAAAATACAGAATATGGATGAAATTATCGAAAAAAATGGCAATACCATTAGGAAAATAGGAGCGATGGCGATAAAGGGCTCGTTTCTAATGTATCCAGGGCACGAACAAGATGTTCTTGTGGCCAGCTACAATTTAGCCAACTATCTAAAAAATGAAAAAATTTCAAATATTTTTTTTCTAGATAGAAGTGCTCGTTTAGCTTATATAGGGCTTCTTGAGGCCTGGAAAAAAATTGGTAAAGGCTT
>JBBQCZ010000372.1:0-1771 GCA_038319215.1 Bacteroidales bacterium
GTATTCGGACATTTATCTAAATAATCGAAAATTCCATCTTTATCTTCGTCTGTTGGGCAGCCTTTGGTGTCAACCATAGCTCCTGCTGGAGTATTGGCGCATTGATCTAAATAATCGGCAATACCATCGCCATCGCTATCCACAGGACAACCCGAATTATCAACTACAACAGTCGCTGGAGTTTCAGGACATTTATCATATTTGTCAGCTATCCCATCATTGTCAGTATCTTTGGCTTTACCAAAGCTAAATACTAAACTGAAAACATGTTCGCCAAAACCGTCATAACCAGAACGTATGCCTGGATGAGCTGGAGTCCCAAAAACAGTATTTACAATGCCACCACTTCTGTTCTGATCATGAACATCGCTGTTAGTATAATTATAAATATACTGATATTGAATTCCGAAGTTATTAGTTATCTGATATTTTAACCCAATGCCAGCTGGAATTATTAAGTCTATTCCCTGAGTTATTATGACTGGATCAAGGCTTGGATTTGTGCCCGATTTATCAAATCTTGTATCAATATTATAACCGGCTAATCCTACTCCTAAGGTAATAAATGGAGACCAATTTGAATTTTCTTTCAAAATATAACCATTGTTTAGTTTGTAGCGACCGAATAAAGATCCAGTTGTTTTTATTCCTTTAAAATAATTTATGTCATTCTCAAAATACCCATAACTTCCGTACATTCCTTGTAATCCAAGGTCGAATGAAGGTGATAGATAATACGAAAAAGTCAGTCCACCTGCAGGATACATTACCTGAGCGAAGTTGAAAAGTCCATTTCCATAATCTCCGATGTACTCGGTTCTTGCAACATTTAAGCCGATAGCAAACTTATTGTCTGCCGATTGTGCACTTATCAACTGAGTCGCAATTAACAATGCCATTAATAATAAATTCCGATTTTTCATATATTGATGATTTAATTTGTGAATGGATTTTCACTATGCAAAGGTGGGAAATATAAAAAAACAATATGTTACACATTTTTTGATAAAAGTTACATATTTCACACTTATTTGATAAAAAAAATGATTATCCGCATACTGACCTACAGTTAAGTAATAGAAATTAAATAATGTCGCATTTTATTTCTTAAATATAAAAGAATGAAATACTCTGTCAGCGTTCTTCATATTGAATTAGATTATTTAAAATGACTATCGGCTTTTGCACCCATAAATAAATTATGTTTTCTTTTTCTGTATCTTTTTTACTTATTTATAACCGCGAAGTGGTTAAATTTGAATAACCCCGAATAAAATTCGGGGTATAAATGCCCCACGAAAACAGAACCCAGAATGGGTTCAATATCACTAATCTTTTGTTGTTGAACTCCTTTTGGGGTTCGTTCTGTAAATCTATTATTATCCATAGGTTTAGCTTCGCTGATTTTCAATTCACCTAAGGTTATTCACATTAAATCCTGCAATTTATCCCGATTCTTTAATCGGGAGGATTTTGCCTATTGATAAGGCAAATTAAAGTCAATATCGAAATATAGAAAGTTACGAAAAATTACAACAAAAGCCCCATTGGGTGCAAAAGCCGATAGTCATTTAAAAAATTAACAGGGGCTTTGCCACAAACTCCACTTACTTTTTTTTCCTTGATGAAAAAAAGTAAGCAAAAAAAATCAAGAGACCTCGCCCGTCCTTCAGACACACTCTCCAAATGTAGAGGGAAAACGGTTAAAGAAGTTTATACCACTTCACTCAAAAAACTTACGTTCGAAAAGCTGAAATCCTCCAAGCTCCTC
>JBBQCZ010000373.1:0-1767 GCA_038319215.1 Bacteroidales bacterium
AATATGATTAATCCTTACTTTAATTATTAATTCTAAATTTTTTGTACTTTGTATTACTTTGTATGTTATTCCTTTAAGTTCCTTAGAAGTGTCTATTTTTGTTTCCAAATGATGTCTAAACCAAAATCCTGATAATAATGAGCCAAACTTTTGCACCCTAAATAAATTAGGACTAATCAGACTGTAGTTGTCAGGATTCATCAAATCAACATCTAAAGGATTAAATCCGGTTTTCTCATTTGGGAAAACAAAATACTCATTTTGTTTCATGCTGAATAGAAATTCTCCGCCCTCAATTTTGTTGCCATCTTTGTCTTTGTAGTCTTTATCGATAATCGGCAATCCCTGATTGACACGTGTGGTTGCTTCGAAAAACGAAATTACATTTTCTTGTAATTCATATTTCATGTTGTTTTCTTCATCATAAACATTTAAACCATTCTTATCCAAAACAGGAATGCGATAAATCGCAACATGATGGTTATTGCCTGTGTTTACAAAATCTACAAGCTGCTTTTTTCCATTTTTGTCTAAAATTACATTTCCATTTTTATCTCTTTTATCGTGCAATGCAACAGCATTGCTTATTCCAGTAATAGTCACACGTTTTATAGCAATTCCTTTTTCTTGATTGAGCCAAATCGGATTTTCATCGAGGTTGGAGAATGCTTTTTTACTGTCTCCTCCAAAATCTTTAAGTCTTGTTTCAAGTATATTTCGGATATTTACATCTATTACTTTGTCAATTTTCAAATCTGGCGAAATGTCTTTTCGTATAGTATAAACTGTTTCTATTGATACCGTTTTTACTTTTTCAGGAACTTTCGTTGTTTGAATTTCATCACAATAAATTGGATTTTTATCCAAACTATTTTTCCCTGTAAATGCTTTTTTAGGGTCATTGTCAAATTGAATCAATCTGTTTAAGAGTGCTTCGCGATATGCTTTCTTAGCAACCTTTTCGATGTATTCCTTTGTGAAGTTAGCATTTACTTTTTCTTCTTTTGTAACATATTGTTTTATACTGCCGTAAACCGTTTCTAAATGCAGTTGACCACGAGGTGTTAGTTGTTTCTTTTTATTTGTTCCATTCTTTTTATCAGTTGTATTGATGTTGATAGTAGCCACCTTGTTTTTTGCTTTTATTGAGACTAAAGTGTTTTCCAGGTGCTTTTTCGCCTCAGCTCTAAATTCAAAAAGAGGCATTGGTGGATTAAATTTCAATTTTCCTTTATCGTTTCTTTTAAGTTCTTTTTGTTCAATGCCATATATACTTCCTGCCTTGTCACTCTTTGCGTTGAGGTTGTTGAGGTATTGAATAAAACTCCTTTTGGTAAATGCGATAGTCAATGCGTCCATAGCATGATGACGGTGGTCATTTCGCTTAGTCCAGTCTTTAATGCGTTTTATTTTATGTCCGTCTCTGTTTTCGATTATTTCTGTTAAACCTTGCTTGTCGTATTTGTTCCAGTTTAGTTCTTGCATCACATCTATCAATTGCCAATCTTCACGCAATCGATCTGTAATAGAACCAGTGGTTGAAATCACTTCTCTAACTAATTCTTCCAACATTGATTTGGCTTTCTTTGCAATGTATTGAGAATCACGCAAATCACGGTCTATAAAGCCATTAGGTATGTCATTGACTTTCATTTTTAGCTTATTCCACTTACCTTTCGTTATTTTTTCCGCTTTGTAAAGCCCTTCTACTCGGTTTATATAATCTGTAAAACCACTTTCTCCATATTTTGTTAAAACATAATCTGT
>JBBQCZ010000374.1:0-1757 GCA_038319215.1 Bacteroidales bacterium
TATTTATGTATGAGGGAGCTTCAACGGATGGCTTTGCTGCTTTTTCCGGGAACACATTTACTGGCAACTCTGGTAACGCCATGACTTTACCCATAGATTTCGCAACACAAATTTCCCAAAACAACACGTTTTCTTGTGAACCCTACAAAGGAATAAACCTTCATGGCGATTATACTTTATCAAATGCTACACTTTACAACCATGTTGTTCCCTATGTAATTGATGATAATAGAACTATTTATTTTAATGGGCAATTAACAATTGCTCCAGGCGCTTCTTTTATTTTGGGTACCAATAGCAGTATTGTCATTGGCGAAAATTCCAATGGCTATCTAATCGCTGAAGGCACATCAGAATTACCCATTACCTTTACAACCCTAATAGCAACTCCCACCCCTGGCGCTTGGAACGGACTCGTATTTAAAGAATTCGCTCACCCATCAACAGTAGTTTCATATTGCAATATTTCTTATGCTGGGAATGATTCTTATTATTCAGGAAACATTTCCATTGTTGGAAGTATTATAACTGTAAAGAATTGCAATATAAGATATAGTAAAAATTATGGCATCACTTTACGCGATAGTGGCGCTTTATCAGCAACCAGTACCGGCAATGTATTTACAGGTAATATTCAAGGTGAAATAGGTGACAACCCATAATTGTTTCTTTGGTTTCCTTGCACGAGAAGGGGTGGATTCGTCTGCCCCTTTTTTTAAAGTAAAATTTCGGCTACAGGCAATAATACAACGATTCTGGTTCCAATATCCTTTGCACTGTAAGCAGTAATTATGCCTTTATTTTTCTTAACAAATTCTTGGCAAATCAAAAGCCCTAGTCCTGTTCCTTTTTCATCGTTTGTGCCTTTGCGAACATTAGAATGCTCAAGCGAAAATAATTTATCTACCATATCTTGCTCCATCCCCACGCCATGGTCATTTATTGTAATTTCAACAAAACTTTCTTTTATTTCACTACTTATTTCAATTTCCGTATTTGAAAATGAAAATTTAATTGCATTCGATATAATATTTCTAATAACTACAACTATCATTGTGCGATCAGTTAAAACCAAATGGTCTGGATTTGAATTGTTTGCTAAAATAATATTTTTTAACTCTGCCTGAAGCATCGTATTCTCAATAGCTTCATCTACCATTCCATAAACGGATGTCACTTCGGGATTGTATGTGGCACGACCAGATTGAAGGCTAGCCCAAGTCAATAAATTTTCAAGTAACTTTTTTAAATTGGCTGTCGTTGATCGTAGTTTTCCAATTGCCTCGGGATTATGATCGGCCTCGTTTGCAAGTTGCTCGATACCCCAAACAGGATTTTTTATATCATGCGTCATAATATTAAAAAAACGATTTCGTGTAATTAACTCCTGGTGAAGGAGTTCTCCTGCATCTTCAGCCTTTTTCTTTTCGAGTCTGTAGCTTTCTGTTCTTTCAACTACTTTTCGAGCCAATTCCTTATTTCGTTTTTTAATATTTCTAATTCGAATCATATTTATAATGATAACAAAAACAGAAATACCTCCTAATAAAAAAAAGTAAAAACCCCAGGTTTTGTAAAAAGGAGTGGTAACAGTGATCAGAATACTTGTTCCATCCATATTCCATACGTTGTCGTGGTTACAGGCTATAACTCTGAAACTATAATTTCCGGGATCCAGATTGGTATAAGTCGCAGTTCTTTTTGATCCGCATGAAATCCATGTTGTATCAAAACCCTCTAGACGATATGCATAACGT
>JBBQCZ010000375.1:0-1710 GCA_038319215.1 Bacteroidales bacterium
ATTTGCCTACACAGGTGGTACCCAGGCTAATTTTAGTATGAAAGCTATACTAAACCAGAAAATCAGTAGCAGAACCCACTGAAAATTTCCAAAAGTGACAAAAAGGTCTACCTGAAATTATCAATCGCTCAATTTAGGTAACAGTTGATGGAAAGGTTAAAACTCTTATTCCTGACTTTAAGCGCCTGCAATCCGGGAACATTATTCGGAAATATCCTCCTTACGTGGTTCGAAACACGATGAAATTTACCTTCATCAATTCCTTAAACGGATGCCTGATTTTAGGTGCAAATATGGAAGATCTTTCCGACGCTAAACTTATTTATGAAATAAATCATATAAATAGATCCAGTGTTCAACTGGTTAAAACTTCTAATTCAAAGAAATACAAATACTATTTTGCTAAACGTCCGGATAGTGCATGTTTATTTTTGGCGAATTTTAAATTATTGAATGATGTACAACAAGTTAATGCCGAGTTGGAAATATGGAACAATAGTAAAAAAATTGAAGGTGAAGAGTCTAAATTGACGGATGATGATCCTTTAACATTTTACCAAGGGCACTGTATGAAAGCCATATATTGTTTACAAAAGCCTGAAAGAATTCAGTATTTTAATATTCAAGCTCGTAATGATGATAATGATGTCCGTCCTGGCGATTCCTATGAATTATTCTATTGGGATAAGGGATGGCAGTCTATTCAAAGTGAAACTGCAAAATGTGATTCTCTTTTTTATGGCAATCTTCCTGCAAATACTGCATTCTGGCTGCGAGATAAAAGCAGAGGAGTCGAAGAGCATATTTTTTTATTGGATAGTATAGGGAATCAATATTGGCCAGGGGTTTCAATGTATAAAGATACGGTGAACCTTTTTATATCACTAATTTATGCGAAACAAGGATTGAAAAATAATTGAAAAAAGCTAGTTAAATGTCTAATATTATGACAATTAAATTTTTTAAATCCCAGAAATTAAATATCTTAGGGTCAGTTTAGAATTGATAATTCAGATCACTAGTGTTGCGTTGTTTTTAGAACAATTTTAATTGTATATATTTCTGTTCATTGACATTTTGATATTCTGCATTTTCAAAGAGTTGCTTAATCTGAGTTCGGTCAAATGGGTGTAAATACCGGGTGAAAACTGAACAGCTGTGCCAGGTGAAAAGTGAACAGCTGACCGATGTAAAAATACCTTTTCCTGGGGAAGGCCTGAGATGGAATCCTGCCTTTACCGGAAAATATCCAGAGCAACATTGGGGGAAGGAATTTGTAATTATTCTCACCATTTATAACTTAATACTTTTTGCCGTCACAACAAAGTGTGAAAGAAAGGGCGAATCCCATATAAGCAGGGTTCGCCCTTTCTTTTGTAATAATCACAACTGTTAATAAATGTTAAATATCAAATGAAAACGACCAGTATAACTTGGTGAAAACTCAGGCGTCGGATTAATAAGGTTTTGTAGGGTTTGTCGGGCACGTCGGATTAGCACATGGCAAAAACAAAAGGGAGAAAGGCAAAAAGAGAAAATGAGAAATAAGGGATTGCATCGCTTTTCTCGCATTAAAGAATCCACCATCCGAGAAGGTGGACTTGAAAAGCCCCTATAAGGGGCCAAAGTCGATATTCTGTTGCTCTTCCACACGTTCTTGTTTTTCTTGGTAAATGACATACTTCTTGATTTTTTCTTCGTCAAGACCAA
>JBBQCZ010000376.1:0-1705 GCA_038319215.1 Bacteroidales bacterium
GCTTTAATCAGGGCGTATAAGGGAGTTGCACCCTCTGGGAAAATTTCACCCACTCTTGGACACTGAATATTTTAGTTGTATTTTTGAAATTTATTCAATGCTTGGGAGTGGGTGTGCGCTGCTCATGCAGGGCACACACAAGCGGTATAGCCAATAAGGGTTTCAGTGGTTTGCGAAGGGCTGTAGCCCGCTTCAACTTTTCGTGTACCTTGACAGGAAATCGCCCGCAATCCCTTACAGTCCATACCGCCATCCGTTAGCAAACAGTTTAAAAACAAAAACGACAGTATTATGAAACATTTAATAATTTTTGGAATTGTTTTGTTGATTACAACAAATCTTTCCGCACAATTTAGAAATCTGACTATTGTAAAATCAGATGTTCCTGCTTTGAAAATCATTCAAGTTGATTTTAGAGAATTCAGCACATTATTTCATTTTCAATACACTGCAAAAGCTGGTGGTTGGGCTTGTGTAGATGAAAATTTTTATATAAAAGACAAAGAAACTTTTAAAAAATACAAATTGCTAAATAGTATTAATTTGCCAATTTGTGATAAGAAACATGTTCTTGACCAAGAACATCCATATCAAAATTTTACTTTAGAGTTTGAAAAATTACCTGAATCAATTGGAGAATTTGATATAATAGAAAATCCTGAAGGAGGATTTAATTTTTATGGTGTAAAAATTGACACAACAATAAAAGCTAAAGATTATCTTGATATAGCTTCTTTCATTGATGAAACACCTGTAAAAGAATATAGTTTTTACTACAAAGACGGACAACCTGTTCTTTGTTATAAACATAAAGGATTGTTTATCGCAGTTTTACTTTCATATGATAACACTTATGGGAAATATTATCAAGCAAATATTTTAGTTCAGAATCTTACTGGTAAAGATATAAATTTCGACCCCAGTCAGATTACTTCTAAAATTCAAAAAAAGGAAGAAATCTCTGAAGCTAAAGTCTTAACGTATAATGAATACATAAAAAAAGTAAAAAGTAGACAAGCATGGAGTTCTTTTGCCGTTGCATTCAGCGAAAGTATGGCTGCATCCAATGCTGGTTACTCATCCAGCACTACTCAAAGTTCAGCTCACGGCTATTCAAACTCATATGGCTCAGCGTCTGGATATGTTGGGAACACTTACGGAAGTGTTTATGGTAGTTCTTCAACTTATAGTTCTGCCTATGGAACAAGTTCAACTCAAAAATATGACGGTGCGGCAGCATATTCAGCTCAACAAAATGCAAATAATAATGTTGCAAATTATCAAAACCAACAATATAAAATAAAAAGTTCTATTAGCGAAGGTTATATGAAACTGAATACGATAATGAATGAGTCCGAATATGTTGGATATGTAAATATTGCTTATACGAAAGCTGATAATCTTCAGCTTTATATACCAATTAACGGGACAACTTATTTATTTGTTTGGTAAGAAAACCGTTTGCTAATCGAGTAGGCTGCCCCGCCAGCATCGCCGACGGGGAGAGCCTCTCACACCACTGTACGTACGGTTCTCGTATACAGCGGTTCATCAGGTATCAGCCCTATCGCTCTTTACACCAATAGCACCTTTGTCCTGATTTAAGACAAGGCTAGCAAACTCTAAGTTTGAACCTCCTTGCCGAATTTGGGACAACCTAATGTTCAGTCCTTCGGTTTGCATCTCTGATGTCGGATAATCCGGA
>JBBQCZ010000377.1:0-1682 GCA_038319215.1 Bacteroidales bacterium
TTGGTGTTAGATGTAGTGATTTTTCATCTAAGATACTGAATATCAGTTTATTATAATCTTTTTTGGCGAAAAGTTATCACCAAGTTATTAACACATATCGTTGATTATCAGACGTGTGTGATTTTTTGTCATGTAGTAAGATAAATCCCTTAAATCCGCAACCAATTATATAAATCGCATTTAATATGCTTAATTTATGAGATTTACATGGAGGATGAATCTCACTGACTTTAGTGATTATGAAATTTATGGACATTGCTATCTCAGACCGACCTTGTCAAAAAAGCGTTAAGAAAAAGAGGTGATTTTACGGATGAAGCGAGGCGGGTGCGGTAAGGTAAATAGATCCAAGTCGGAATCATCCGTCATGTGAATTAAATTACCTCAGTAAATCTCTTGACTTGGCTCGCGCCGTAAAATTATCTCTTTTTTAGCTTTTTTGGCGAAGTCTTGAATTTTTTGTTTCTTTTTGTTTCAAGACAAAAAGAAAGGCAACAAAATAAAATAAAATCTTTGGAGTAAAGTGGTTTTTATTTTTTTAGCAAAATCTTGTTATAATGATTTTTTGCTTGCGGTTTTAAGGGAATAACAAAAAAAAGCAAAAATTATTTATTTTTATAAACAATTCTTGCTGTTGTGTGTTAGTTTAATGATTATTTTACTTGTTTGGTCGTATCATCCAATGAATCTGATTCAAGTAGTTGGTTTGCCCGTTCTAACGCTTCATTGCTTTGAATATCTGCCAATGAGTCTTCTTTCTTAATATCAAGTTCTTCCTGCTCTTTGGTTGGTCCGCACGAAATCATTGCTACCGAGAAAAGGGCTAAGAAAAGAGCTGTTTTTAAAATTGTTTTTTTCATATCGTTCATTATTTTTTATGCAATATTAAGCAAAATATATTATTCAACAAAAAACAAAATTGATTATGACATTTAAATTACCTGCACTTCCATTCGAAATGAACGCATTAGAGCCATACATTTCGCAAAAAACACTCGAATTTCATTACGGAAAACACCATCAAACTTATGTAAACAACCTAAATAATTTAATTCTAGGTACTGAGTTTGAAAATGAAACTTCGTTGGAAAAAATCGTTAAAAACAGCAAAGGTGGCATTTTCAACAATGCAGCTCAAGTGTTCAACCACACATTCTATTGGGAATCATTATCACCACAAGGTGGCGGCGAACCTACTGGTGTATTGTTAGAAGCTATTGTGAAAAACTTTGGCTCTTTCGAAGAGTTCAAAACTAAATTCACGCAATCATCCGTTACCCTTTTTGGCGCTGGATGGGCGTGGTTGGTGAAAACTCCCGAAGGTAAATTAGAAATCACGCAAGAAAGCAATGCTGGAACTCCTATCACCAAAGAGTTGATTCCACTTTTAACGTGTGATGTCTGGGAACATGCCTATTACTTAGATGTGCAAAATCGTAGACCAGATTATTTAAATGCTTTTTGGGCACTGGTTAACTGGAAAGAAGTTGAAAAAAGAATGATGTAATCGTTCAATTTTAAAACTATAAAAAGCCATAAGTATAAATACTTGTGGCTTTTTTTGCGTAAAAAAATTTTCTTCGAAGAAATTATTTTGATTATTGCTTTTTGTTTCCAATATTGTACGGTTACGTCCCATCCGGGACTTGTTTTCATTTGTATTATCTGATTTTTACCGACAT
>JBBQCZ010000378.1:0-1627 GCA_038319215.1 Bacteroidales bacterium
AATGTATAACAACGCTTTGATACTCGAAAGATTTATGTGCGTGTTTGCTGTTAACCCAAACACACCAAAAAATCAAAAAATTGTCAAAGAACTATTGGATTACGGCAAAATTGCCGCTTAAAATTTAACGAACTATTGACTAACAAAACAGAATAATAAATCAGAGCTTGCAATCGAAATGAAAAATGATATTAATAAATAAAAACTGTTGCTAACACGTGGTTAAAAAAATTGGGGTTGATGCGCAGATAATCAAGTTTTTTGTACTTTAGTAAAAGTTTACCGTGGGATAAAGAAGTTGCAGCTAACTCCCCAACTTTTCCAACCACGGAAACGTTATGCACTAGCTAAAAGACAGACACTATGGACTCTTTTAATGAAATAATATTTGATTTGCCGAAAACAAGAGATGCCGACATTGTTTCGTTCTTAGAAAATATTTTCAATGAGTATAAGAAATCCATTTTTAAAATAAATAATTCAGAGATAGATTACAAATTAATTGATGATTTGTGTAATTCAATTATTCAATCAATAAAATATCATTACGATGGTAATATTTCAGAGTCTTACAATTGTTTAAAACTTACATTAGACAGATTGGAAAATTTCTTATTAATACCAAAACATAATTCATTCAATGTTACACCAGCTATTGATAGAAATTGCTTTCGAATAAGACCTAATGATAGTAGACACTTAAGCAAAAAAGAACTTTTTCACATTCCCTTTGATGAGCGAGCAAAAATTTCATTTCAACGTTACAGTATTAGTGGCTTCCCTTGCTTATATTTAGGAGAATCCATTTATTCTTGTTGGATTGAACTTAATCAACCCGATTTATCAAAGGTTCAGGTTTCAAGATTTGAATTACCAATTAGTTATAAGTTTTTGGATTTAACATATGATTTTCAGCAATTTGGATTCAATTACAAAAGAAATGGAATTAATGAATTAGGCTTATATTATTTAACATCTTGGCCATTGAAAGCAGTATGCTCATTACGTGTAAAAGAAAAAGATTTACCATTTAAGCCTGAATATATTATACCTCAAATTGTTCTTCAATGGATTAGGCAAAGTAAGAATCTAGATGGTATTAAATATTTTTCTAGTATATATCAATCTAACAAGAAAAACACTTACATAAACCTAATAAATTATGTAATACCAGTGAAAAAAATAAGCGAACAAGGATATTGTGTAGAACTTTTAAAAAATATAAAATATACTGAACCACTTTATCATAAGGAATTCACGCTTACCGAACCAGATTATATGACTAAGTATCGTGTTGAAGACTTAAAGGGAGAATCAATTTACAAAGTTACTAACAAAATATTTGAATTAGAATTAATAAAGAATCAACCTGTTGCTTACTTCGATAGTGTATTTGGAAAAATGGAAATAAAATTGGCTGAAACCCGAGCTGATTACTTAAAAATATAATAGCCAGTGCATAACAGCTGCTAAAATACATTGGGGCAGATGGTTAGATAAGTTATATTTTAGTATATTGGCAATTATTTTAACGTGGGATAACGACGCTGCTTCGAACTCCCCAACGCATTTTAAGCAGCAAACGTTGTACGTCAGCATAAAAGACAATGTCATCAAACAAAATAGT
>JBBQCZ010000379.1:0-1615 GCA_038319215.1 Bacteroidales bacterium
ACAGTAAAATACCATCTTAATTAAAAAAAAGGGAGCTAAAAGCTCCCTTTTTTGTTGAGGTTTCGAGCGGATTCGAACCGCTGTACAAGGTTTTGCAGACCTCTGCCTAGCCACTCGGCCACGAAACCAATTATTGCAAAAATACAAAAAAAATTAATTCACAACTTAAATATATTTTTTTTATCTATTTATTTTGACTGAAACCCTTCAAATAAGCTCATTTAAAGAGTTTTACAATGAAAAAAAATGAGTGTTTTACTTTTTATAAAAGGTTTTTAATACAGATATTGTTGACGATTCTGAGTCTGTTGTAGTACCAACTACTTCAATGATCAACTCTTTATTAGTCAGTTTTTTAAAGCGCATAATATTAATTGGCATATTATCACCTGTAAATGATTGAATAGTATTTGGTGTAGACAATGAACTGATACGGGTTATAACACATTCTTTGTTTGAAATTTCATCGCCATAACCTTCCATAAAAGCCCAATAACCTTTTGATATTTCACTGTTGTTGTCGTGTATTTTGGTTGATTTGAACACATTGTCTTTCAAAAATTCAAGTTTTTCGGTGTGAGAATAAGTATTGGTTTGTCCATCAACAGTAATTGTTATCATACTTGAAGTAAATGTTTTTGTAGTTGTTGATAAACCTGTGCTCGTAGTTGAACTCCCCGATTCTAAATACCATTCTCCTTTTAAACGACTTTCTCTCGATTTGAAACTTATTAAAGGATCCTCTTCGCCTTTTTTGCATCCCATAAATACCAGTAAACTCAATGTAATAAGCATTATATACCTTAATGTGTTTTTCATATTTATAGTTTTAAAAAATAAAATAAAAATAAGCAATAAGTTGAACACTAAGCAATAATTATTTCTAAATAAAACTGCTCGACTATACTGGCATGATCAAATGCCAAAGGAGGTAAGTTGCTAATATCAAACCACCCAAATGCAGCAGCGTCGTCACCAGCAATAACTGAGTTTTTTAATGGGTCTATAAAGCCATAATAAACAACAGAGACTGTATGCCCTCTGGGGTCTCGACCTTTATCTCCATAAGTATAGAATTGTTTAAGTTCAATATCCTTTATATTGGTTTCTTCTTCAAGCTCTCTGTGCGCTGCATCCATAAGATTTTCGTTGGCATCAACAAAGCCGCCAGGCAAAGCCCAGTGTAATGCAAATGGATTGTGCTTGCGTTCAATGAGCAAAACATCGTACGAAGAATGCTTCTTTCGTATAATAATCATATCAACTGTAACAGCTGGCCTGGGATAGTCGTAAGTAAATGCCATAATAATTGTTTTAAAAAAAAGAGGCTTTTCAATCAGAAAAGCCTCTTTTTGAAAAGAATAAAAATAAATTATTTCTTTTCGTAAGTTTTGGTTGAAGTAGAAGTAGAAGTATAGCCAGTAGATATATATGTACCATTAGATTCTATAATACACTCACTGTTAGATAGTTTGTTGAATCTTAAAATAAATGTTCCCATTTCATCTCCTGTAGAGATTTCGGTAGTTCCACTTTCTGTATAAGATTTAATTCTTAAAACAAGCATTTCCTTGTCTTTGATTTCATCATAACCATCCATAAATGCCCAATAGCC
>JBBQCZ010000380.1:0-1612 GCA_038319215.1 Bacteroidales bacterium
GTCCTGTATGCTTTACATAATCTTCTTCTTTAAGAAAGAACGGGACATAACTTACATAACCTCTAAAATACTTTAATAATGAGGGGTGAATTTTATCACGCATTGTTTCTTTATCGAACATGAGATTTTTGCAATCAGTGTTTCTAGGGGTAAAAGGGGTTCGATTATATGGTAATTTCAATTCGTTAATATGAGAAATAGTATCTGCGAAAGTATCTGCATTAAACTTTCCAACTGTAACACAGAGGTTTATGGAAACTCCATTTTTTTCAAGTAAATCTATTAGCTTGATTGTTTTGTCAGCCTCATAATCTCTAGTTTCTTGGTTTTTATTATCAAATGAATTTATACCTAATGAAATTAATAAATTATCACCTAACAAATCCTTTAACTTGTCAATCATTTTCTGATTAATCAAAACTCCATTTGTTACAATTGATATTCTAAAACCCATGTCATTTGCTACTTTTAATAAAGTAAAAGCATCTTTTCTAACCAAGAACTCTCCCCCAGAGAAATCAATCATTCTAGTGCCTAGTTCCCAAGCAGGTTTAAAAACTCTCTCAATAATACGATCCATGGGTATGTCATCGTATCTTTTCTTTACATTTGATTTTGTAGAACAATACTTACAATTTAGATTACAGTTCCGAGTAGATTCAAAATAAAGTGTGTGAAATAATGACTGCATTTTTTTTTCAAAGATACCACATTATTGAGAGTATTCAAATAAAAAAGCATATATTTGTGTCTAATTAGCATTTAATACGAAAAAAATAGATGAGTTTTAATCATAATAATTGGGCAGTTATATTAGGCGGTACGGGCAGTTTTGGATTATGCTCGGCAAAAATTCTATCTTCAAAAGGATTTAACTTAATCCTTATTTATCGTGAAAGAAAATCAAATTTAGCAACATTAAATTTAGAATTAGAATTGTTAAAAAAACAATGTAATTTAATTGAATTTAATTTAAATGCAAATGAAAATCAAAATTTAATAATTGAAACTTTATTAAAAAAAACGGAACTACAAAACAAAATCTCTTTTGTATTACATGCGATTGCAGATGGTAACCTTAAACCAATGTTTAAGCAATCTGAAAATCAAAATTTAACTTTAAATATACAGGATTTTTCTCATACAATTGAATCCATGGGTACTAGTCTTTACAGTTGGACTAAGCTTCTATTAGATAACAATTTGCTTAGTACTAAATCGTCTATAGTAGGACTCACTAGTGAGGGGACTTCTAAATATTTTAAAGATTATTCAGCAATTGCTTCAGCTAAATCTGTTTTGGAAACTACAGTTCGTTATATGGCAATAGAACTTGTTCCATTTGGTGTTAGAGCAAATATTATAAATGCAGGAATTACGGATTCAAAAGCTTTACAAGCTTTTCCAGATTATAAGAAATTTATCACAAAAGCAAAAGAACGAAATCCACATGGAAGATTAACAACACCTGAAGATGTTGCCAAAGTTATTGCGTTTTTGGCAACTGATGACTCTGAGTGGATTAATGGCTCAGTAATTACTGTTGACGGAGGAGAACAATTAATTAGTTTATTTTAATGGATATAAATAAAAAAATATTACAAGCATTACC
>JBBQCZ010000381.1:0-1572 GCA_038319215.1 Bacteroidales bacterium
AAATAACTTTGTAGAATCACCCTGTAAATTATGATGAAAATGAGGCAAAAAAGGATGTTAACTTAGGGTGGTCTTTGGCAGCCGGAAAAGCATGGTCTCACGAAAACGATCTAGGGTGGTCAATATGTCCGATTTTTCCAACCTATTAATAAATTTCATTTAATAGATTCGGATATTTTAAAACTTGAAAACATTTACAGACATCAGTATGGCTTTGATAAAATTGGAATTGAAAAGGTTGAAGCAGCAAAAGCTAACATTTTAAATAAGGATCCATTTTGTGAAGTATTGACAAATACTGCATCAATCTTAGATATTTTGAATAACGAGTGCGCCATACTTAAAGAATATGATTTGAACATGGTAGTTGTTGGAAATACAATGATAGAAAAATATATTTTAGAACATCTTATCAAAACTGAATGTGAGAAACCTTTAATAATAATTTGGGTGGAACCTTTCTTGGCAAGTGGGCAAATGCTATATATATGTCCAGATGACTTTTCTAAAGCGAAAGATACTATCCTTAATTTTCCATTCGTTGTTTTAAAGGATGATAAGGAATCCCAAGTTTATTTAAAAGAAGGGAGCTGTCAGACTGGATATTTCCCCTATTCGGAATCTAATTTGACTTTGTTTTTAAGTGCAATTTTCCCCTATTTATTTGAACTTATTCAAAAAAAAGGAGGTAAATCATCAAAAGTGTTTACTTGGATCGGAGATAAAGAATTTATTGAAGAAAGAGGTTTAAAACTTTCTGATTTTGGAATTTCAAAAAACTCTTTTACAACTTTGGTTAACGGCTTATGATGATAGTAGAATTAGGCGATATGATTATAAGATTTGATCAAAAAGTCATTAATATATTTAAAAGATTTATCCAAGATGATGAAGTTAAACCTGAAGCTGGCGGTATTTTAATGGGTTACTACATTGATGATTATTCATTTTATATATCTGACTTATCTACTCCATCAGAAAATGATAAGAGTTCACGATTTAATTTCATACGTTCCTTTATTAATGCACAAATATTCATTGAACGGTTTTTTAAACTTAGTAAAGGGAAGAAGATTTATTTGGGCGAATGGCACACTCATCCTGAAAAATTACCGACACCTTCATTTACTGATTTGCAGTCTTTCGATAATCAATTAAAGAAAAATGTATTAAACTCTAAATTTATCTTTATGGTTATACTTGGAACTGAAGGTATACATGTTGCATCATATTGTAAATCGGGATTAATAAATAAAAGGCAAATACCATTCATTATAAAAAATTTGGGGTGTACTAATAATTGAAGGAATGAAATTCACCGAAGAAAAATTAGAACGAGCTTATTCAATGATAAATGCTAAATTATTAATGGTTAATGAAACAGCAGTAAAACGCATTAACAATTAACCATTCACAACTAACAATTATGAAAGGCGAAATACTTATTTACCAAAACACCGATGGCAACATTAAAATAGATGTTCGTTTAGAGGAAGAAACGGTTTGGCTTACCCAAGACCAAATGGCTACCCTTTTTGGTAAAGGCAGAAGCACCATAACCGAACATATCGG
>JBBQCZ010000382.1:0-1572 GCA_038319215.1 Bacteroidales bacterium
CATGGGTGGTTCTCAAGGAGCACAATCCATAAATAACGCAATTCAAAACGCTGTCCAAAAGCTGGTTGAAGATTATAATATTCAGGTTATTCATCAAACTGGAAAGAAAAATTTTGATGAGTATATTCAAAAATTAGAACAAATCTCGCCGAATTATAGTAATAATCCTAATTATATTGTCAGACCCTACTTTGACAACATGCCTGAGATTCTGTCCGCTTCAGATTTGGCTATTTCAAGGGCGGGTTCTATGAGTATTTCTGAATTCAATATAAGCGGTTTGCCTTCTATTCTTATCCCTTATCCGTATGCGGCAGCTGATCACCAAAGATTTAATGCAAAATCAATGGAAAAACAATCAGCAGCAATTTTTCTTGAAGATTCAGAATGTAATGCTGAAAATTTAATAAGAATTATTACGGAATTATTTGCTAATCCGCAAAAATTAGAGCAAATGAAAAAGAAAAATTTACAAATTGCAAAACCAGAAGCAACAGATAATCTGGTAAAGATCTTAAAACAAACTGCACTAAGGCAATGAATTCTTAGTAATAAAGCTTGTTAACTACACAAAATTAAACTGTTTAACTCAAGTAAATGTGTATGAATTTAAAAAATTATTTTCGGTTTTTTATTAAACTAGCTTATTATAAAATAAGTATTTAAAGAAAAAATCGAAAAACTAAAATCTGATTTTAAATATAGATAATTAGTTATATAATAACTAAAGCTATACAAGCGGAGTATGTTCGTACATGATCAAATTGAGAGTTCCAAAATATTTGCTTTTAATCTTGTCTCTAGCCATATATAACAATGCGGCATTTGCGGTAGAGCCTAACAAAAGCTATGAACAATGTTATTTAAACAAAATTAATAATTCAAAAATTGGATACACTTGTGTTTATAGAAAAGTAAAGCAAGAAAACCAGAAGAACCTTATTTATACCAGCAGATATTCTGAACAGGAATTCAAAAGATTCGGTTTTACAGTAAAAATTACACAGGATTTGTTGTACGTTGAAGATGAAAGCGGTAACCCAGTTTCGTTTTCTGCTAAGATAGACAGTATTGGTGAAAAAATGAATTTCAGCGGTGAATTCACTTCTCCTGATACGATATCTGTTAAATCTCTGATTAATGGTGTTGAAAAAACAGAAGAGATTAAGCTGGATAAAAAGATTTTGTTTCCGTACGGAATAGAAAATCTTTACGCTGTTAATTCTGATTCCCCTGTTATAACATACTCTACTCTTGAACCGTCATCTGATTTAAGAGTTACAACCATAACTGCCGAAAAAATGGGAAAAGAATCTCTGACAGAAGCTAATTTAAATGATGAGTATTCAAAATATAAAGTTAAAGTTGATTTCTTGCCTAATATAGATAATTACGAGTGGAGAACTGAAAAAGGCAAGATTGTAAAAGACGTATCTTCTATTTTGAATATAGAAGAAGTGGCTGTAAGCAAGGATAAAATTTTTGATAAATCTGACGGTTTAGATATATTTGCACAAAGTTTAATTCCCGTAGATGCTAATTTTGCAGGAGTTTCGGGTCTGGAGCAGGTAA
>JBBQCZ010000383.1:0-1567 GCA_038319215.1 Bacteroidales bacterium
AATAATGAACATGAATTTACAATTACAACAATAAACGCTACAAAAAACGAACTTTCTAATAAAATAACCAATCACCAAAACAGTTATTTCCCTAAAGATGATTCTCAATTTGAACTAAATTATACACTTTGCAAACTACTTATAGAATCGCTAAATGGAAGTTATTATATTAAAAATAAGCATGATGCAATCCAGTTTTCTTTTATTATCCTCTCTGGAATCAACGTCACTACGAAATCATATATAGCAAGTCCCAAAGAAAATGTAACTGAAAAAAAAGTACTGATTTTAACCTCAGATAAAGAAATAAAATCTCAGATAATTAATCTCGGAAAAAAAATCAATTTACAATTTGATTTTTCAGAAGGAGAAATGAAAATAATTGATGAACTAAGAAAAAATGAACACGATTTATTAATGTTAGATATGGAAACTGCCGATTCGAAAGGCATAGAAACATTGTGGTTATTAAAACACAAAGGAATTAAAATCCCCGTACTGGCTATATTAAATAACTCTAATACAGCATTAAAAGAAAAATGCTTAAAAATTGGATGTAGCGATTATGTCACTAAGCCATTAAACGAGATGATCTTATCTCATAAAACCAATCGAATATTAAGTCTGGTGCCCCATTAATTGTAAAACGACTACTACCATCAAATCAATTAAATGAATAGCCAGTTTTGATTTATTAATTCCAATGAAGCAGGAAATTAAAAAATTTTCAAAACAATTTAAAATTAGTAAGCCTAGGAGCATCGATTGGAAAATTAAACTGTTGTGGTTTAGTCCTATAATAATTATCGCTTTTATTGTTCGATTTCCGGATTATCGAAAAGACTATTTACTTGAACACTATGGAAAACAATCCGTTGCAATTATCGATTACAGCTGTACAACAGAAATTTTGAATGCCCCTGAAGGCGACAATGTTATTTTTCACTTTTTGGTAGACAATAAAATCTACAAGGGTTTCGAATCAGTCCCCGCAAATAACAATTACGTATTTACTCCCTTCGGAATGCCTCTAAAACCGGGTCATAAATTTATATTGACTTATTATCCTGAAAATCCTGAGATTTATCGTATTGACTTAAATAAACCCCTGTCAAATAACATGTTGGATTATCTGTTTAAAGTTGCTGGAGCATTACGTCAATCGGGAGTTTGCGATGGATATGGCAATGATACTCAGACCCGACTTTGTGTTGGAATCTATGTATTCAAATTATACGGCTTCGATGGATGGGCAGATATTATGTTTTACGATGAATATCTGTTAGAAAATTTTAGAAACAATGGATTTAGTTTCAGAAAATTAACCCATTCAGATAAATTTAGAGCCATATTAAATGATTGCAAAAACAGGCAATAAACTTATTTGCCTATTTTTTATTCAATCACAAAATATTTCATACATTTGAAAAAAACATAATTATGAAAAACCTTGGTTATTATAGTATTAGTTTGGCAATTATTGCAATGACTCTTTTTTACATCATGCAAAAAGAAGGAAACCGAAACTGAAAAAGGTTTTGTTAAAATTTCTATGGAAGATGCCAGA
>JBBQCZ010000384.1:0-1562 GCA_038319215.1 Bacteroidales bacterium
ATTGTAATACAATGGTATCATTTCTAAGAATTCCATTTAGAAGTTCAAGATTTGTGTAATCAGTCATCGCAAAAAATTAAATCGTTTAAATGGATTTAAAACATCAACCAAAGTTTGCTTTTTCAAATTTGGATTCTAAAAATGTATATAAATTGTGGAATTTGCAAATTATTTATTGTGATTTTATTTTTACGCAATATTAAGCGTTTTTTTTGAAGGTGAAATCTTTTTTTTTAGGAGGGAAAATGGTGGACTGTGGTAAAAACAAAAAGGTAGGTTGAATAACCTACCTTTTCTCTCTTAAACTAACTAACCTAACTAAACCTAAACTTATGAAAAAAAATGTACTACAAATGTAAGCTACATTTCTTATAAATTTTGAAAATAATTGTTAATTGATGTTAAAGTTTTTGTGAATAAAAAGTCTCTTAAATGTTACTGAGCAACAAACATATAAGTAATACTTCCTCTCTGTATCAACGGCGCTTTTGCATCAGCATTAAATACGGTACGTTCGGCTGCCTGGGTAGCATATTCAGTCAGCATCGGATCATTTGAATTCTTGACCGGTCTGGCCTGGGCTTTAATTACTTTCCCAGAGCGGTCAACTTGTATGTCAACTTTTACTTCTCCACCACTTTTTGCCAGATAAACTGGAATTGGCAACCTTAAATGAAACCTGTTTTCAAGGAAATAGTGAATGTTGCTTTTCCCGGAATAAATTACATTTTTAATTGAATCTGGATCCTGGCCCTCAGTTGTAACTTCAGGCATCTCATATTTTTTGATTGCAGGAATTTTTTTCGACAATTGTTTGTTCACATCAGCAACCATTTTTTTTGCATCTTCTATATCGCGGTTATAATTGTCGTCAAAAAACTTGTCCTTTTTTGATGCATCGTTTTTTGAAGCGTCATTTACAGCGCGGTTACTGGTTGATTGTTGAATATTTTTCATTGATTGATCAGAGGCAACATTCTTTTCCTGTTGCTTCTCCATTTCGGTTTCAATAATTTCTTTTTGGTCATCCGGCAAGGTAAAGTCAAGTAAAATGGCTTCTTCTGGTTGTATTTCAACATTCAGGCTTAATTCTGCCACCCAAAACCCAGTCACCAAAAGGATATGAAATATCAGGGTTCCCATAACCCCGTACACATTTTTGCGATATAGTTCTTTAATCTTCGACATTTATGGCGCAAATTTAGTAAAATCAGATAGCCATAGATTTTAAAGTTCGAAAAATCGGAGCGAAATATATTATTCAATGCAGAAGTTTTTAGATTGAGATATTATTTGATGTGCTGAATTGAAATAAATAAATAAATTTAGAAATTGAAAATGGTGAAACCGACTTTATGAGATTCGTTTGGATAACTTTTTTGTTGCTTTCTGCTTTGAACCTTGATGGTATGGAAATAACTATGCTCAGAAAAGATTCAACAGACATCAATGTAATTAGGAAAGACCCTGAATTGTTTTACGATAGCCTTGCAGTGAAGGCCAATCGTCACCGGTTTACCAAAATATTGTATGATTATCTAATTAGTTCAGACAATGATTCG
>JBBQCZ010000385.1:0-1528 GCA_038319215.1 Bacteroidales bacterium
GATGTGTTTATGTCTGATTTTAAGGTATTTGTTTTAAATCCCCAATCTTTTAATTTATGCTTGAGTCTCGGTGCATTCTCGATTTCTATACTAACAACCAAATTTATTTTCAACATTTAACAAAAACATGATCTTGTCTTACACAAGCAAAGATTCTAAGAATGATTTTATTTCTAATTGCATTAATAACTAACATTTTATTTTTACCTTCTGCTACTTTACGTTCAAAGTAATCTCTCATTTCTCCAGGTCTACTAACAGATCCAAGAGCTGATAGATGCAATAGCTTTTTTAGGGGTTTATTTGCCATATGAGATACTCTGGCTTTACTTTTAATACTTGTTCCTGATGTGTATTCAAATGGCGCCACCCCTGTAAAACAAGCAAATTGTTTTGCATTTTCAAACCTGCGGAACTCGTTAGTTTCTATTATTACTGCTGTTGCTATAACCGGACCAACATTTTCTACTGATGTAACAATTTTATATAATTTGCTTAATTGTTCATCGCTCTTTATGAGTTGAACTATTTTATCATTTATAGCTTCTAAATCCTTTTTTAAAGCTTTAATGGAGGATTTGCATGTCTGTCGTAAATCCTTAATAGTTTCTTTATCAACAAATGTTTTAATTTCATTCAGAGGAACTTTTAAAGCTTCTAATGATTTCATAATTCTGCTTCTTATTGCGTTTAATGCTTTTAAAGTTTGAATGACTTTGCGCTGAGGAATCCATAATTTTGCTTCTTTCTGATTTTTAAAAGCAAACATTGCTATTCTTTGCGCATCTACTTTATCACTTTTTCCTCTCACTAAACCCATAGACTTTTTAATATGCATAGGATTCTCAAGCCAAATATGAGCTTTTATTCCAATCAGATACGAAAGCAAATGATTATTATAAATCCCGGTATACTCCATGCAGAATACCACTTTAGTCAAATTGAATTCATAATACCTTTTACATTCATTAAAGAAACTTTCAATTCCATTAATTGAATTTTCTGATTTGAAGACCAACTTTTGTTCTCCTTTCTCAACTATAGCAAAGTCGAGAGTTTTTTTTGACACATCTGTGCCAATAAATAAATTAAATTCCATAATTTTGTAATTAATAAAGTTAAACCATTTATTGAAAAGTTAACGGATTTGAACACACTCAATACCTTGATAATGGGTCTTAAGCCCTAATTTCTATTTGAAGCTTTGTTCAAATAACTGGCAGAGGATTATATCGAAGAGTAGGCATAAAAACCTTGAACCATCTTTAATGAGTCTCTGCCAGTGTTAACTTTAAAACAAATATACAACTTTGCAAAATAAAGGAACCATCTACGGATCATCTCAGTATCACTTCCTGATTATCAGCAAACTATAATATGTATTATCATTACATATCTTGGAAACAGTAAATGAAAAGGATAATACAAAATCAAACAGTCCTTATAATAGAATCCCATATCTTGTCGGAAGTCTGCTGCCATGAATAGAGATCTTTCCTTTTGTTCCCATTACTAATCAGTACGTTTT
>JBBQCZ010000386.1:0-1516 GCA_038319215.1 Bacteroidales bacterium
AATTGGGTTATTACGTGTATTTACTTACTAATGAAAAAGGAATCCCTTTTTATGTTGGAAAGGGTAAAGGGAATCGTATTAATCATCACTTTAAAGATTTATTAGATAGTGATGTTAGAAAAAGTGAAAAAATTAAGAAAATTATTAAATTAGGATGCAGTGTTAAAAAAATTGTTTTAAGACACGGCCTCGGTGAACAAGAGGCTTTTGCCGTAGAAAACGCAATAATTGATTATATAGGTATTAAAGATTTAACAAATATTGTTAAAGGACACTCGAAGGGGGCAGGAATAGCAGATTTAGAAGAATTGAAAATAAAGTACGAAGCAGAAGATGCTGAATTTAACGATAATGCATTACTTATAAATATTAATAATCTTTACCGGATGGGAATGAGTATGGATGATATTTATGAGGCAGTTAGAAAATATTGGAGAGTAAATTTAGAAAAAGTAAGAGAAATTAATCTTGTTTGTGCTGTTTCCCAGGGAATAATTAGGGGAGTTTTTAGACAAGATAAGTGGTTAATTTCTAAAAGAGCTGATAAAAGAGCGTATTTCGTAGGCAAAGTAGCAGATAAAAAATACATTAATAAATATTTAAATAAATCAGTTAGAAAGTATTGGACAAAGGGATCTCAAAATCCAATAAAGTATGTATCTTTAAAATAAATTATTCTTTGAGCGGTGTGTTTAGGTATAATCTTTTAAAATTACATAATTATTACTTAATTTTTCCGGGGTATTTACAAATAAAAATTTGCGTAATAATAATTAATGAATAAAAGCATTATTATGACAGATAAAAACATATTAGTTGCGGTAAACTATTTTGCAGAGGCTTTTGAAAGCAGTATTTCTGGCGTCGCGCCAGATGTTGTCTATATTAAAATGGCTGACTTAAAAGATTGGAACGCTAATTCAAGCTTGTTTGTAATTAAAGAGTTTGGGGATCGCAGCATTGGACTGTCGTTAAGATTTATGTATAAAAATGGAGACAAAGAATTTGACGCTGAAAATCTAAGTTCTGAAATTTTACGATTTAAGATATCGCACCCTAAATTATTTATATGAAAAATATTAGAGAAATTAATAAATTAAGTATTGTCCTCTTGATAATTATTTTGATTTTAGTTACTTTACTGTGCTTATCTTTTAATAAAAAAGCACTTGTTCCGCCAATCACAAAAACTTCATTAGAAAATCAAACTTTGGGTGACTGTGATCTTGGATCAAATGTCGCTTGGACTGAATGTTCGATAGAAAAACTAGATCGCTTGTCTGCTGAACGTGAATGGAAACAACTAAAACTAGAATCAGCTAAAAATCCTCAAATTGATGAAATGAATCTCTTTGGTGTATTAAAAGATGAACAAGAAAAAATAACTAAATGGAGGGTCGGCTTTGAAGATTGGAGAGATAATTGGTGTAATGCGAATAGTTCTTTTACCGATGGTTCTGGAACGCCAGGAAATATAGCAAACTGTAAAATAACTTTTGAAACACAAGCTATTAAA
>JBBQCZ010000387.1:0-1505 GCA_038319215.1 Bacteroidales bacterium
GTTTGCCCGCGAATTGCAAGTTATACTCGGATATGCCCGTTGGGAGAATTTTATTGTAGCGATTCAGCGCGCTGTAGATTCTTGTAAGACACAGAATATCAATATTGATGATCATTTTCGTGAGGTCACGAAAATGATCGATCTAGGGAGTGGCGCTAAACGCGAAATTACCGATTTCATGCTTAACAGGTATAACCATTGCTGCAAAAAATCTGGCAACCGAAATGACCAATCATAATGTGGACAGCAAAAACCTATTTGGTGAGCACTCTATAACCACTGAACAAGTTCAAAACAACAAAAGTGTTCGCGAAATGCTTGACCAAAGGGGCATTAAACCGGAGGAATTGCCTCCTGCCGGAGACATTAAAAAATTGGAACGCGGCATAACCGGCGAAGAGAGGAAAATTGAGAAGTCAACAAATAAATTGCCGAAACAAAAAAAATAATGATAGACCGGGAGACAAATAATCATTTCTCACCTTTATGTTGTACATTGTAGCCACGTTAGATAAAATACTTTGATGTTTTATGCAAGTTAAATCATTCCATCATGGAGCAGATTGTATTTGAAAAGAATTTTGCTGAATGTTTAGAGAAGAATTTCGCTAAATTTTCAAAATATTTAGAATTTAAAACTAAAGTATTTAGATTCAGGGAACTTGAACCTTTAATTTTTCAAGTACACAAATGCCTTATACTTGAATTACACAGTGCATCAATAACTCTGACAAATCACATTCTTGAAAGATTATTAAAAATAGGATTAATATATAACGAAGCAGGCACAAGACCAATTCCGGTAGAAAAATGGAATGCCATCTTTGGGGAACCAAATAGAAAATATAGTGATATTCCTTTAGGCAATTCAATAGAATTATGTAAAAAACATGAATTAATTACATCACAAGAAAAACTATTTTTATTTGACATCATTCGAGAATTCATGAGAAACGGATTTTCACACGCTGACCCCAGCAAAATATTTGCTGGTTTGCCAGATGAAACGGTTGCATTTCATGGAAATTTTTCAGGAAATGGTGAAATAAATCAAATCAATCTAAATCAGAAAGATATACCTTTTTTTCAAGAAGAGCAGATGGAAAATTTCGCCAAAGAAAATTCATCAATTTATTTTGATTATGTTTTTGAACTAATTGATAAAATTGAAAACAGGTTAATAGGGAAACAAAAATGAAACTGGCATACAATAGTAAGTGTAATAGACCACAGTGCAATATGTCATGCAGACAGACTTTTCCCTATTCGGCATTCCAAAGCTTTGTCTTTTGATTGTTCCCAAATTTTTCAATTTACAACTAAATTTGCAACTTTGACACTTAGATAATTTCACGGAAATGGAAAGCATAGAAAAGCAAAAAGAGTTTTTCAAGAAACTCATAGAGAAAAGAAAAAGGTTTGCAACAGAACTTGAAGATCCTGACTATGCAGGTGTAAGACAGACAGTAGTTGATAAATATTCTGACCAAGCACATTTCATTTAC